>NZ_JBIAJH010000023.1:21925-137326 GCF_042871845.1 Streptomyces sp. NPDC005533
GGTGGGGGGGGGGGGGGGGGGGGGGGGGGGGGGGGGGGGGGGGGGGGGGGGGGGGCCCGCCGGGGGGGGGGGGGCCCCCCCCCCCCGGCCCGCTAGTTCACCCGGATCGGCAGCTTCCAGACCCCGGTGAACTCCGGGGAGGTGAGGAAGGTCGGCTTGTCGTCCGGGTCCACCCGCAGCTTGGGGAAGCGGTCGAACAGGATGTTCATGGCGATCCGCCCCTCCAGCCGGGCGAGCGGGGCGCCGAGGCAGAAGTGGATGCCGCGGCCGAAGCCGATCTGCGGGTTGGGGGTGCGGGCCGGGTCGAAGACGTCCGGGTTCTCGAACACCCGGGCGTCCCGGTTGGCGGCCGAGAACCACACCTCCAGCACGTCGCCCTCGGGCACCTTCACCCCGGCGATCTCCACGTCGCGGGTGGTGACCCGGTAGCCCGCGGCGAGCGGGCTCAGGTAGCGCAGCGACTCCTCCAGCAGGGTCGGCACCAGCGACCGGTCCGCCCGTACCCGTTCGTCGACGTCCGGGAAGGCGTCCAGGCACAGGATGGTGTTGCCCAGCAGCATCGTCGTGGTGATGTGGCCGGCCGAGATCAGCAGATTGGCGAAGTTGACGATCTGCCGGTCGGTCAGCCGTTCCCCGTCGACCTCCGCCTCGACGAGCCGGGACAGCAGGTCCTCCTGCGGTTCGGCGCGCCGCTGGGTGACGAGGTCGAGGATGTAGAAGCCCATCGCCATGGCCGCTTCGGCCTGGGTGTCGAGGGACTCCTCCTGCGCCTGGTCGCCCTGGTGCGTGGTGAGCTGGGTGCTCGCCATGAGCGACTGGTCGGCCCATTCCTTGAGGAGCTCGCGGTCCTCGCGGGGGATGCCGAGCATGTCGCAGATGACGATCACGGGCAGCGGGTACGCCAGTGCCTCCGCGAGGTCGAAGGTGTCGCCCTTCACCTCGTCGAGCAGCTCGTGGGTGAGCGCGGTGATGCGCGATTCGAGCTCGGCCACCATCTTCAGGGTGAAGGTGCGCCCCACCAGCTTGCGCAGCTTCTGGTGCTCCGGCGGGTCCGCCTGGGTGAGGTTCCCGTCGAAGGCGACGGCCGCCTGTTCCGGGCTGACGTAGCGCGCGGCCACCTCCGAGGAGTACGTGGCGGGGTCGCTGAGGATCTCCAGCGTCTCCGGGTACCCGTAGACGTGCCACATGCCGACCTCGGGGTCGTACTCGATCGGTGCCTCGGGCTGGATCCCGCGCAGCCAGAAGTGCCGTGGATGCATCTCCCACCGGGCGAGGGGACTGGTCGTACCGGTCATCGGGGGTCTCCTTCGGTGGCCCGGTCACGGGCCGCAGAGTGGCGCCTCATCGGACGAGGAGCGGGAGCTCCGAGGTCGAGATGACGTGGGGCAGCGGCAGGAAGGTCGGCGGGTTGTCCGGGTCCGTCCGCATCTTCGGGAAGCGGTCCAGCAGGATGTCCGTCGCGATCCGGCCCTCCATCCGGGCCAGCGGGGCGCCGAGGCAGAAGTGGATGCCCCGGCCGAAGCCGATGTGCGGATTGGGGTCGCGGTACGGGTCGAACAGGTGCGGGCGGGTGAACTGGCGCTCGTCCCGGTTGGCCGCCGACAGCGAGATGGCGACCAGCTGGCCCGGGTGCACCGGGACGCCGGCGAGCTCGCCCTCGGCGACGCACGCCTTGTAGGCGGTGGCGATCGGGCTCAGGTAGCGCAGCGACTCCTCGATCAGACCGGGGGTGAGGTCCGGGTTCCCGCGGACCGCGGCCAGGTGCTCCGGGTGGGCGTCCAGGCACAGGAGGGTGTTGCCGAGCAGCGCGCTGGTGGTGGCGTGGCCGACGACGAGCAGCTCGTTGGCGAAGTTCACCACCGCGTTGTCGCTCAGCCGCTCCCCGTCGACCTCCGCCTCGACCAGCTTGGTCAGCAGGTCCTCGCGCGGCTTGAGCCGGCGCTCGGCGGCGTGCTCCCGCAGGTACTGGAACATCTCGGGGACCACGCGCATGGCGGCCTGGGCGTCGACGTCCTCGTCGAGGTCGCGGTCGCCGGAGGTGAGGGCGACCGCGCTGTGCGCCATGCGGTCGACCCACGTCTTGAACAGGTCGCGGTCGCTCTGCGGCACGCCGAGCAGTTCGGAGATGACGATGATCGGCATCGGGTAGGCCAGGTCGTCGACCATCTCGATGCTGTCCTGGTCGGACACCTGGTCGAGCAGTTCGTGGGTGATCTCGACCATGCGCGGCTCCAGGGCCGCGACCATCCCGCGGGTGAACGCCTTGCTGATGATCTTGCGCAGCTTGGTGTGGTCCGGCGGGTCGGACTGCAGCAGGGTGCCGTCGCTGAACTCGGGGTCGATCTCCACGTCGCCCGCGATCAGTTCGGCGACGTCGCTGGAGTACGTCCCCGGATTGCCGACGACCTCCAGCACCTCCTTGTAGCCGTACACGTTGACGATGCCGTAGTCGTTGACCTCGACCGGGTGCTCGGGCTTGTGCCCGCGCAGCCAGAAGAACTCCGGATTGATGCCCATGCGGTCGACGAAGGCCGCCGCTTCCTTCGCGTCCGCGCCGGCGGATGTCCCGGTCATGGTCAGTTCCCCTCAAGGTGGAGGTTGATGATGCGGGCGATCTCCGCCGCGGGCTGGGCCTTCGGCATGCCCATGTGCGTGGCGTCGATGTCGTGTTCGTGGATGGTGCCGCCGATGTGCGGGGCCCAGATCGCCGCGTACGACTCGTCCGGGTTCTGCGTGGCGTTGAAGAACACCGCGTCGCCGTCGTAGACGGGCGAGTCCCACTCCAGCAGCATCTCGGCGTGCGACTTGAAGAGGTGGCTGCCGTTCTCCACCAGTGCCTCGCGGTCCTCGTCCACTCCGGAGCCGATGAAGAACTCCTTGAAGAACTCGCGGACCTCCGGCATGTTCACCGGGTCCTCGATGTGCCGGAACCAGCCGCTCGGCGGGCTGTCCATGAGGGCCAGCAGCGCCACCTCGTGTCCCCGCTGCTTCAGTGCCGCGGCGAGGGCGTGGGCGTAGGTGCCGCCCGTGGAGTGTCCGACGAAGTGGTACGGGCCCTCCGGCTGGACCGTGAGGATCTGCTCCAGGTAGTCGTCGAGCATCGCCTGGGTGGACTCGGCCCGGCCGGTGCCGTCGAAGCCGCGGCCCTGGATGCCGTACACCGGCCGGTCGCCGAGGAGCTGCGCGAGGCCCACGTAGGACCAGCACAGGCCGACACCGGGGTGGATGAACCACAGGGGCGGCTTCGTGCCCTCGGTGCGCATCGGCAGGACGACCGCGAACGGGTCGGCGAAGACGGGCGCCTGGGCGGTCTTGACCTGGGACTCCAGGTACTCGGCCAGCTTCGCCACGGTGGTGGCGCCGAACATCACGCGGATCGGGACCTTGGCCCCGAGGACCGCGCGGATCCGGCTGATCAGCCGGGTCAGGCGCAGCGAGTGACCGCCGAGGTCGAAGAAGTCGTCGTCGATGCCGACCTTCTCCAGTTCGAGCGCCTCGGCGAACAGCTTCGCCAGGGTGGTCTCCAGCGGGTTGCGCGGCGCACGGTAGTCCGCTCCGCCGGTGAACTCCGGGTCGGGCAGGGCCTCCCGGTCCAGCTTGCCGTTCGGGGTGAGCGGCAGCCGTTCCAGCGTGACGAAGGCCGACGGGACCATGTACTCCGGCATCCGGCTGGTGAGGTGCTTGCGCAGCGCCTCGGCCACCACGCTCTCGCCCGGTGCGGGGACGACGTAGGCGACGAGCTGCTTGTCGCCGGCCAGGTTGTCCCGCGCGGCGACCACGCCGTGGTCCACCGTCGGGTGGGCCGTCAGCGCGGACTCGATCTCGCCGAGCTCGATGCGGAAGCCGCGGATCTTGATCTGGTTGTCCGTGCGTCCGCGGAACACCAGCTCGCCGTCCCGGGTCCACTCGACCAGGTCGCCGGTGCGGTACATCCGCTCGCCGGGCTCGCCGAACGGGCAGGCCACGTACCGCTGGGCGGTCAGCTCGGGCCGGCCGACGTAGCCGCGGGTCAGACCCGCGCCGGCGATGTAGAGCTCACCGGGTACGCCCGGCAGGACCGGGCGCAGCGCGGCGTCCAGCACGTATACCCGGGTGTTGCGGATGGGGCGGCCGATCGACACGGCGGCCTCGGCGGTGAGCTCGCTCACCGTCGCGCCGATGGTCGTCTCCGTCGGACCGTAGCCGTTGAACATCCGGCGTCCGGCCGACCAGGTGGCCACCAGCTCCGGGGAGGTGGCCTCACCGGCCACCATCAGCGCGGTGACGGTGGACAGCGAGCCCGCCGGCATGGCGGCCAGCACCGTGGGCGTCAGGATCGCGTGGGTCACCCCGTACGCGTCGGCGGTCTCGGCGAGCGGGGCCCCCGGCGTGAGCCGGTCCGGGTCCGCCATGACCAGGGCGCCCCCGGCGAACAGCGACATGCACATCTCGGCGACGGAGATGTCGAAGCTCGGCGAGGCGAACTGCAGGACCCGGCTGCCGGCGGTGATGCCGAGCAGCTCCGTGACCTCCGCGACCATGTTGGCGAAGCCGGTGTGCGTGACGGCCACGCCCTTCGGCCGGCCCGTGGAGCCCGAGGTGTAGATGACGTAGGCGGTGTTGGCCACCACGAGCGGGCTCAGCCGCTGCGCGTCGCTCAGCACGGCGCCGTCGGTCCCGGCCAGAGCCTCGGCGAACTCCGGGGCGTCCAGGACGAGCAGCTGCGAGGGCAGGTCGGGCAGCCGGTCCGCCGTGACCGCGTCGGTCAGGATCAGCCCGATCGCCGAGTCCTCGACCATGTACGTGAGCCGGTCGGCCGGGTAGGCCGGGTCCAGCGGGAGGTAGGCGCCGCCCGCCTTCGTCACGGCGAGGACCGCCACCGGCCACTGCGGGGAGCGCCGCAGGGCCACGCCCACGACCGTCTCCGGGCCGACGCCGCGCTCGACGAGGGCCCGCGCCAGCCGGTTGGCCCGCGCGTCCAGTTCCCCGTAGGTCACCTTCTCGTCCTCGAAGAGCACCGCGACCTCGTGGGGGGCCTCGGCGGCCTTCCGCTCGAACAGCGCCGGCAGGGTGAGGGCCGGGGTCCGCGTCGCCGTCTCGTTGAAGGCGAGGAGGAGCCGCTCGCGCTCGGTCTCGTGCAGCACGTCCAGCGCGCCCACCGGGATCTCCGGGTCGGCGATCAGCTGCCGCAGGATGTGCAGCACCCGCTCGGCGATCCGCTCCACCGTCTCCGCGCTGATGGCCTGCCGCTGGTACTGCAGGATCATGCGCAGGTAGGGCTCGGCGTCGGCCGCCAGACCCACCAGGTACGCGGCGCCCGCGGACGGGCGGATACCGGTGAACGAGACGCCCGCCGCGGTGTTGGCCGCGCCCAGGGCCTCCTTGTCGACGGGGAAGGACTGGAACAGCACGATCGTGTTGAAGAGTTCCTTCAGGCCCGCCTCCCGCTGGATGCGGTGCAGCCCGAAGTGGTGGTGGTCCAGCAGCGCGGTCTGCCGCTCCTGGAGGTTCTTCAGCACCTGGCCGAGGGTGTCGCTGGGCGCGTACTCGGCGCGGATGGGCAGGGAGTTGACGAACAGGCCCACCATCTGGTCGACGCCGGGCACCTCGGCCGGGCGGCCGGAGACCGTGGTTCCGAAGATCACGTCCCGCTTCCCGGTGAGCTGGCCGAGCATGAGGGCCCACACGCCCTGGACCAGGGTGCCCATCGACACGCCCAGTTCGGCGGCGCGCTTCTTGAGCGCGCGGGCCTCGTCCAGCGGCAGCGGGACGTCGACCTGCCCGACGCGGGCGTCGTCGCCGGCGTCCGGCGGGGTCTCGGCGGCGAGCAGGGTGGCCTCGCCGACGCCCTCCATCTCCTTGGCCCAGGCCGCGGCGGCCGCCTTGTCGTCCCGCCGGGACAGCCAGCGCAGGAACTCCCGGTACTCGGGCACGCGCGGCTGCCCGGAGGCGTCGCCCTCGGACGCGTACAGGTGGGCGAGGTCCCGGACCAGCAGGGGGAACGACCATCCGTCGAAGAGCGCGTGGTGCACGGTCAGCACCAGCTCGGAGGTCTCCTCCGCGAGCCGGACCAGCGAGGCCCGCAGCATCGGGGGCTTGGCCGGGTCGAACTGCGCGTAGTGGTCCTCGGCGAGGATCCGCTCCAGCCCCTCCTCGCGGGCCGCCTCGTCGAGGTCGCGCAGATCGGCGACGCGCCAGGGCAGTTCGACCTCGTCGAGGACGAGCTGGGTGAGGTCGCCGCTCGCGTCGGTGACGAAGGCGGTGCGCAGGTTGGCGTACCGGTCGAGGAGCGCCTGCGCGGCCCCGCGCATCCGGGCCGGGTCGACCCGGCCCTGGACGTGGAAGGCCACCTGCACGATGTGCGGGTCGAAGGCGTCCTCCTCCAGGCGCATGGTCTCGAAGAGCAGACCGAACTGGAGCGGGGTCAGCGGCCAGACGTCGGCCAGACCCGGGTACTGCGCCTCCCAGTTCTCGATCTCGCCCTGGGTCATGCGGACCAGCGGCACGTCCGAGGGGGTCAGGCCGCCGGCGCCGGGGGTGGCGACGTGGTGGGCGAAGCCCTCCAGGGCGCGCACCCACAGGTCGGCGAGCGCCTGGGCCTCGTCCCGCGTGAGCACACCGGCCGGGTAGGAGACCCGGGCGTTGAAGCGGGGGCCCCGCTCGGTGTCGGTGACGTAGGCGCTGATCTCGACCGTGGAGAGCGCGGGCATGTCCGCGTCCAGGTCCGCGGCGAGGCCGAGCGCGTCGGCCGCCAGGCTCCAGCCGGTGCCCTGCTGCCCGTCGGCGCCGTCGCCTGCGGCGACGCGTCCCAGGTAGTTGAAGGAGATCTGGGGGGTGGCCCGCCAGTCGAGTTCGGCGGCGGTGGACGGGTTGAGGTAGCGCAGGAGGCCGAAGCCGACGCCCTTGTCGGGAATGGCCAGGAGCTGTTCCTTCACGGCCTTGAGCACGCCGCCCGCGGCGGCGCCGCCGGCGAGTGCCTCCTGCACGTCGTGCCCGCCGAGGTCGAGCCGTACGGGGAACATGCTGGTGAACCAGCCCATCGTGCGGGACAGGTCGGCGCCGGGCACGACCTGCTCCTCACGGCCGTGTCCTTCGAGCCGGATCAGCGTCGAGGACTCCTCGACGCCCCGGTCGGCGCGCCACTGCGTCACGGCGAGGGCGAGGGCGGCCAGCAGGCCGTCGTTGACCCCGCCGTGGAAGGCGGTGGGCACCGTGGTCAGGAGCGCCTCGGTGACCTGCTCCGGGAGCTCCAGGGAGACCGTCTCCACGGTGGACATGACGTCCACCGCCGGGTTCAGGGGCCGGGCGCCGAGGACCGGGTCGTTGCAGTCCAGCAGCTCCGACCACTGCGCCAGTTCGGCGATGCGGTCCGGGTCGGACGCCTCGTCGAGCAGCGCGTGCGCCCAGCGGCGGGCGGAGGTGCCGACCGCGGGCAGGCTCGGGGCGGCGCCCGCGCCGATCTGCTCCCAGGCCGTGGCGAGGTCCGGGAGCAGGATGCGCCAGGACACTCCGTCGACGACGAGGTGGTGCAGGACCACCAGCAGCCGGCCGGCGCCCTGCTCCGGGGCGAACCAGACGAACTGGGCCATGGTGCCGGCGGCCGGGTCGAGCCGGCCGGTGGCGGCGTCCAGTTCGGCCCGGGCCGTCTCCAGGGACGCGTCGTCCCACGTGCCCGGGCAGTCCACCCGCCGGACCAGCGCGGCCGCGTCGACCGTGCCGGGGGCGGCGATCTCCAGGCTGCCGTCGCCGCCCTGGACGAGACGGGAGCGCAGGACGTCGTGGTGGTCGAGCACGGCGGTCAGGACCGCGGTGAGCCCGTCCTCGTCGATGTCCTGCGGCAGTTCGAGCACCGCGGACATCGAGAACCGGTTGAAGCTGCTGCCCAGTTCGAGCATGTACTTGGCGATCGGGGGCAGCGGCATGACGCCGGTGCCGCCGCCCTCCAGCTCGGCCAGGACCGGGCCGAGGCTCTGGCTGCCGGCGGCCGCGGCCAGCTCGGCGACCGTTCGCAGCTCGAAGATCTGCCGCGGGTTGACCACGACGCCCTGCGCCTTGGCGCGGGAGACGATCTGGATGGACCGGATGCTGTCTCCGCCGATGGCGAAGAAGTCGTCGTCGATGCCGACCCGTTCCAGGCCGAGCACCTCGGAGTAGACGCCCGCCAGCACCTCCTCGGTGCGGCTGCGCGGGGCGCGGTAGCTCTCGCCGGCGAAGTCCGGCTCGGGCAGGGCCGCCCGGTCCAGCTTGCCGTTGGGGGCCAGCGGCAGCCGGTCCAGCGGCACGAGCACCGCCGGGACCATGAACTCGGGCAGCCGGCCGGTGATGAAGCGGCGCAGCTCCCGCATGGTGATGCCGGAGGTCATGTCGGCCTCGAACCGGCCCTGGGCGTCCACCTGGCCGCCGGAGTCCGGGGAGCTGACGACGTAGCCGACCAGGCGCTTGCCCCCGTCGGGGGTGCTCTGGCCGGTGACCACGGCGTGTTCCACGCCGGGGTGGGCCGTCAGCGCCGCCTCGATCTCACCGGGCTCGATGCGGAACCCGCGGATCTTGAGCTGGGCGTCGCCGCGTCCGACGTACTCCAGCTGCCCGTCGGCCCGCCAACGGGCCAGGTCGCCCGTGCGGTACATCCGCGATCCGGGGGCACCGTACGGGTCGGCGACGAAGCGCTCGGCGGTCAGGGCGGCGCGGCCGTGGTAGCCGCGGGACAGGTTGCCCGCCACGTAGAGCTCGCCCACGGCGCCCACGGGCACCGGCTTCAGGCCGGCTCCCAGGACGTAGGTGCGCATGTTGCCCAGGGGCGCGCCGATCGGGGCGGTGTGCGCGCCGTCCCAGTCCTCGTCGGCCGGGAGCCCGAAGGTGGTGGCGTAGAAGCTCTCGGTCTGGCCGTAGGCGTTGACCACCCGGACCCCGGGGACGGCCTCGCGGACCCGGCTGACCAGGGACGCGGGCAGCGCCTCCCCGGCGAACACCACCGCGTCCGCGGTGATCTTGCCGGTGACCTGGTCGAGGAGCTCGGCGAAGACCGAGGGGACCGTGCTGATGACGCCGCCGGTCCAGCCGCCCCGCTCGCCGATGACCAGGACGTCGCGGGCCAGCTCGACCGTGCCGCCGGCCGCCAGCGTCGTGAAGACCTCGAAGACGGAGACGTCGAAGTTGACGGAGGCGCCGGCGAGCGTGCGGGTGCCGGAGTCCACGCCGATCGTGGAGGCGAGCCGCAGCACGCCGTTGACGACGTTGGCGTGGGTGACGGTCACGCCCTTGGGCACGCCCGTCGAGCCGGAGGTGTACATCACGTACGCCGCGTGGTCGGGCAGCAGGGCCGCCGACGGCGCGGTGGCGCCGGTGCCGGCCGCGGAGCCGCCGAGGGCCAGGTCGCCGAGGTACAGGCGGGTGATCCCGGACTCCGGCAGGACGCCGGCGGTGGCCGCGTCCGTGAGCAGCAGCCTCGGCCGTGCGTCGGACAGGATGTGCTCCAGGCGCCGGCTCGGGTACTTCGGGTCGATCGGCAGGTACGCGCCGCCCGCCTTCAGCACGCCCAGCAGGGCGGCGACCAGGTCCACCGTGCGCGGCAGGGCGACGCCCACGACCGTCTCGGGTCCCACGCCGTGCCCGGCCAGCTCGCGGGCCAGCCGGTTCGCCCGTTCGTCCAGTTCGCGGTAGGTCAGCGACTCCTCGCCGCAGACCAGAGCGACCGCGTCGGGCCGCTCGGCCACCTGGAGCTCGAACAGCCCGGGCACGGTCAGCTCGGGGGTCGGCTCCTGCGTGGCGTTGAAGCCCTCCAGCACCAGCTCGCGTTCGGCCGGCCGGACCAGCTCGACCGCGGACACCCGCTGCTCGGGGGCGGCGGCCAGCAGGCCCACCACCCGTACGAAGCGGTCGGCGACGGCCTGGGCCGTCTCCCGGTCGAAGAGGTCGGTGGCGTACTCCAGGAGACCCACCACGCCCATGCCGGGCAGGTCCGCCATGTTGAAGAAGAGGTCGAACTTGGCGGTCTCGGTGCGGACCCGCTCGAACTCCACCTGCAGACCCGGCAGGGCGAAGTCCTTCCGGGCGAAGTTCTGCCAGGCGAACATCACCTGGAACAGCGGGGAGTAGGCGGTGGAGCGCTCCGGGTTCAGCACCTCCACGAGCCGCTCGAAGGGGACGTCCTGGTTGTCGTACGCGGCCAGGGACTTGCCCCGGACCCGCTCCAGGAGCTCCGTGAAGGCGGGGTTGCCCGACAGGTCGACGCGCAGCACCCAGGTGTTGACGAAGAAGCCGACCAGTTCGGCGAGGGCCTCGTCGGTGCGGTTGGCGATCGGGGAGCCGATCGTCAGGTCGTCGCCGCCGCCGAGCCCGTGCAGCAGCACGGCCAGGGCGGACTGGAGCACCATCGAGGAGGTCGCGCCGTGCCGGCGCGCCAGGTCCTCGACGGCCGCTGCCACCTCGGGGGCCAGGGCGAACTCCACGGCGTCGCCGCGGTGGGAGGCCTTGGCCGGGCGCGGACGGTCGGCGGCGAGCTGCAGCGGCTGCGGCACACCCGCCAGCTCGCCGCGCCAGTAGCCCACCTGTGCGGCGAGCGCGCTGGCCGGGTCCTCCTCGTCGCCGAGCACCTCGCGCTGCCACAGCGTGTAGTCCACGTACTGGACGGGGAGCTCCGCCCACTGCGGGGCGCCGCCCGCCTTGCGGGCCGCGTACGCGGTGGCGAGGTCGCGGGCCAGCGGTGCCATGGAGGAGCCGTCGCTCGCGATGTGGTGGATCAGCAGGACCAGGACGTGCTCCTGCGCGCCGAGCCGGAGCACGGGCGCCCGTACCGGGATCTCGGTGGCCAGGTCGAAGAGGTGCGAGGAGGCCTCGGCCATGGCGTCGGCCAGAGCGCCCGGCGCCACCTCCACCAGCGGGACGTGCAGCTCCGCCGCGTCGGCCGGCAGGACGTGCTGGGCCGGGACGCCGTCGGCGTCCTCGACGATCAGCGTGCGCAGGCTCTCGTGGCGGGCCACGACGTCGCGCAGCGCGGCCTCCAGTGCCGGCAGGTCCAGCTCACCGGTCAGGCGGAGCGGGAAGGGGGCGTTGTAGGTGGCCGAGGGGCCTTCGAACCGGTCGATGAACCACAGCCGGCGCTGGGCGAAGGACAGCGGTACGGAGTCCGGGCGCTCGGCGGTGCGCCGCAGCGGCGGCCGCACGGGCGCTCCGGCGGCGAGGTGCTCGACGAGCTCCACGACCGTGGGCGCCTCGAACACGACCCGGATGGGCAGTTCGACGTCGAGGACCTGGCGGATCCGGCTGACCAGGCGGGTGGCGAGCAGGGAGTGGCCGCCCAGGGCGAAGAAGTCGTCGTCGATGCCGACCCGGTCCAGGCCGAGCACCGCCGCGAACAGGCCGCACAGGACCTCTTCCTGCGGGGTGCGCGGGGCCCGGCCGGTGGCCGCCGCCGCGAAGTCCGGGGCCGGCAGGGCCCGCTGGTCCAGCTTTCCGTTGGGGGTCAGCGGCACCTCGGCGATGGCGACGACGGTGGACGGCACCAGGTGCTCGGGCAGCCGGTCCTTCAGGTAGCCGCGCAGGGCGCCCACCAGGGTGCCGATCCGGCCCGCGGCGGCCGGCTCGTTGGCCAGCGTCCGGTCGGCCCGGCCCGAGGGCGTGAACCCGCCGGTCAGGACCTGGTCCGTGACGGGACCGGCGGGGAAGAAGACCGCGTCGAAGCACTCGGCCGCGGCGGCCGACCAGGTGAGCAGCACGCCCCAGCCGCGTTCGGCGGCCCATTCGCGCAGGTCCTGCGGGTCGAGCACCGGGCCGGAGGCGGCCGGCGCGGAGATCACGCCCACGGCCGCGGCGGACTCGACCTCGTCGGCGAGCCGCGCGTTGGGGATGCGGGTGACGCGTACGGGCTGCTCGCCGCCCGCGCGGACGAAGTCCTCCAGGCCGAAGAGGTCGTCGATCTGGCGGCCCCACTGCCGGGCCGGGACCTCGCCCAGCGGGAGCGCGGCCACCGGGGCCTTGTGGAGCAGGACCTCGTAGCGGTGGCGGGTCAGCTCGTTGTGCGGACGGCCGGCCTTCAGCCGGATGTCCACGCCGCCCGCGCCGTGCCGCTCGGCCCACCGGGTGAACCACTCGGGGTCGAGGACGAGTTCCTTCTCCATGAGGATCGCGCGGGCGACCGCGGCGCGGCTCACCGAGGCGGAGGCCTCGGGGTGCAGCGCGCGCTGTACGCCGGAGCGGAAGAGCCGCAGGGTGGCGGCGTTGCGGACGTCGCCGACGAGGATCCGGCCGCCGGGGGCCAGCAGTTCCATGGCGCCCGCGAGGACCTGGTCCATGTACTCGGCGTCGGGGAAGTACTGGACGACCGAGTTGATGACCACGAGGTCGAAGTGCTCGCGCGGCAGACCGGAGGTGTCGTCGCCGTTCTGGTGCCGCAGGTGCACGCGGTCGCCGAAGCCGGCCTGTTCCACCTGCACGAGCAGCCGCTCGATGACCGCGGCCGACATGTCGGTGCCCCAGTACTCCTCGACCTGCCCGAGGGTCTGCGACATCAGCAGGCCGGTGCCGACGCCGATCTCCATGACGCGGCGCGGCGACCAGTTGGTGATCTGCTCCACCGCCGCGTCGCGCCACACGGCCATCTCGTCGAGCGCGATGGGCTGTCCGCCGGTGTAGCTGGAGTTCCAGCCCGTAAAGTCCTCGCCCCAGGCCGCGTCGGAGACGGCGTAGAGGTCGTCGTAGATCTCCTCCCACTCGTCGACCTGCTCGGCGGCGCCGGAGGTGTCGGCGCCGTCCACGCGCGGGACCACGTAGCCGACCAGACGGCGTTCGCCGGCCTGGTCCTCGTTCCACGTGACGACGGCCTGGGCGACACCGGGGTGGGCGGCCAGGGCGGCCTCGACCTCGGCGGGCTCGATGCGGAAGCCGCGGATCTTGACCTGGGTGTCCACGCGGCCGCGGAAGACGAGTTCGCCGTCCGGGGTCCAGGCCACCACGTCACCGGTGCGGTACATCCGCTCGCCGGGCTCGCCGAAGGGCGAGGCCACGAAGCGCTCGGAGGTCAGCGCGGACCGGTGGGCGTAGCCGCGGGCCAGGCCGGCGCCCGCGATGTAGAGCTCGCCGGCCACGCCGGGGAGCGTGGGGCGCAGGCCGGCGTCGAGGACGTAGACCCGCATGTTGTCCATGGGACGGCCGATCGGGATCGGCTCGCCGACCCGCTCGGGGTCGGGCATGGGGTGGCTGGTGGCGAAGGTGGTGGTCTCGGTCGGGCCGTAGCCGTCGACGACCTCGAGGCCGGGGCAGGCCCGCAGGGCGCGGGTCACCGAGGCCGGGGAGACGACGTCGCCGCCGGTCCACACCTCGCGGACCCCGGTGAAGCACTCCGGGTTCTCGTCGGCGATCACCTTGAACAGGCCGGCGGTCAGCCACAGGGCGGTGACCCGCTGCTCGGCGATGACGGCGGCCAGCGCGCCGGCGTCCAGCTTGCCGACGGGGGCCACCACGGCGGTGCCGCCGCCCAGCAGGGGGACCCACAGCTCGTAGGTGGAGGCGTCGAAGGACTGCGCGGAGTGCACGAGGACCCGCTCGTGGGCGCCCCCGCGGTACCGGCGGTCCAGCGCCAGGCCGGACACGGCCCGGTGGGTGACGCCGACGCCCTTGGGGACGCCGGTCGAGCCGGAGGTGTACATCACGTACGCGAGCTGGTCGACGCGCCCGTGGGCGGCGGCCGGCAGGGCGTCGGCGGGGGCCGCGGCGACGGTCAGGGCCGTGTCCGCGTCGTCCAGGACCACGTACGGGCAGGTGCCGCCCGGCAGCCCGGCGACGATGTCGGAGTCGGTCAGGAGCAGGGCCGGCGCGGCGTCGCCGAGCATGAACCCGATGCGCTCGGCCGGGTACTCCGGGTCCACCGGCAGGTAGGCGCCGCCGGCCTTGAGGACGGCGAGCAGGGCCACGACCAGTTCCGTGGAGCGCGGCAGGGCCACGCCCACGACGGACTCCTGGCCGACGCCGCGCGCGGCGAGCACGTGGGCCAGCCGGTTGGCGCGGGCGTCCAGTTCGCGGTAGGTCAGGCTCTCGCCGCCGAAGGCGACGGCGATCCCGTCCGGGGTCGCGGCGGCCCGCTCCTCGAACAGCGCCGGGACGGTCTTCGCCGGGGCGGGTACGGCCGTGTCGTTGAACGCGCCGAGGAGCCGTTCGCGTTCGGCGGGCTCCAGGACGTGCACGGAGCCGACCCGGGTGTCCGGGTCCGACACCAGCTGCTGGAGGATCCGCGCGAACCGGGCGGCGATGCCCTCGACGGTCTCCGGGTCGAAGAGGTGGTGCTGGTACTGGAGCGCCACCCGCAGGTGCGGGTCGGCGAAGGCCATCACGACCAGCGGGTAGTGGGCGCCGCTGAGCGGGCTGATGCCGGTGATCGAGATGCCGGCGGCGGAGTTCGCCTCGTTGATGGCGACGCCGTCGATCGGGTACGACTCGAAGCCCACGAGGGTGTCGAAGAGTACGTTCAGCCCGATCGCGCGGTGGATGTCCAGCAGCCCGTGGTGGTGGTGGTCGAGCAGGGCGCTCTGCCGGTTCTGCAGGTCGCGCAGCAGCTCGCCGAGGGTGGCGCCGGGTCCGCACTCCACCCGGACGGGCAGGGTGTTGATGAACAGGCCGACCATCGCGTCCACGCCGGGGACGACGGGCGGGCGGCCGGAGACGGTGGCGCCGAACACCACGTCCTGGCGGCCGGTGAGTCCGGCGAGGACGAGCGCCCAGGTGCCCTGGACGAGGGTGTTGAGGGTGAGGCCCAGTTCGGCCGCGCGCCGGCCCAGGTCGCGGGCGGCGTCCGCGGACAGCGGGATGTCGATCTGGCCGATGCCGGCCGGGTCGGACGCGGCGCCGGACTCGGGGGCGATCAGGGTCGGGGACTCGACCCCGGCGAGCTCCGCGGCCCAGGCGCGGGCCGAGGCCTCGCGGTCCTGGCCCGCCTGCCACACGAGGAAGTCGCGGTAGCCGGGCACCCGCGGCAGCGCGGAGGCGTCGCCCTCGGATCCGTAGAGCCGCAGCAGGTCCTGCATGAGGACCGGGATCGACCAGCCGTCGAAGAGGACGTGGTGGGCGGTGAAGACCAGCTCCCAGCGGTCGGGGGCCAGCATGACCAGGGACATCCGCACGAGCGGGGCGCGCGTCAGGTCGAAGTGGGAGTCGTGGTCCTCGGCGAGGAAGCGCTTCAGCGCCTCCTCGCGGCCCTCCTCGCCGAACCCGCTGAGGTCGAGGTACTGCCAGGGCAGCTCCACGCGGTCGCGTACGACCTGCACCCGGTCCCCCGCCGCGTCGAAGACGAACGCGGCGCGGAGGTTGGCGTACCGGTCGAGGAGCGCCTGGCCGGCGGCCCGCATCCGGGCCGGCTCGACCTCGCCGGCGAGATGGAAGACCAGCTGCATCTGGTACGCGTCGAAGGTGGAGCCGGCCAGCTGGGCGTGGAAGAGCAGACCGTCCTGCATCGTGGTCAGCGGCCAGACGTCCGCCAGGCCGGGGTAGCGCTCCTCCCAGGCCTCGATCTCGCCCTGGGTCGCCCGGACCAGCGGCACGTCCGAGGGGGTGAGTCCGCCCGCGGTGGGCTCGGCGGCGTGCCGGGCCAGGGCCTGGAGGGCGGTGCTCCACAGCTCGGCGAGCTCCTCGACGTCCTCGGCCGAGAGCAGGCCCGCGGGGAAGGCGAGCCGCGCGGTGAGCTGCGGGCCCTGCTCGGTGTCGGTGACGAGCGCGCCGACGTCGAGCGTCGAGAGGGCGGGCATCCGACCGTCGGGCTGCGCGATCAGCTCGGTGGTGCCCTCGGCGAGGGTCCAGCCCAGGCCGCGCAGGTGCTCGGGCGCGTCCGCGGAGGACGAGAAGCGGCCCAGGTAGTTGAAGCCGATCTGGCCGGTGGGGTACCGGCGCAGCACCTCGGCGGTCTGCGGGTTCAGGTGGCGCAGCAGGCCGTAGCCCACGCCCTTGTCCGGGAGGGACAGGAGCTGCTCCTTGACCGCCTTGACGGCGGAGCCGGCGGCGGCGCCGCCCGCGAAGGCCTCGTCGAGGTCGATCCCGGCGAGGTCGAGGCGGACGGGGTACATGGTGGTGAACCAGCCCACCGTGCGCGACAGGTCGGCGCCGGGGACGACGTCCTCCTCGCGGCCGTGCCCCTCGACCCGGATCAGGGCGGAGGACTCGTCGATGCCGCGGGCTCGGCGCCAGCGGGCGACGGCGAGCGTCAGCGCGGCGAGCAGGCCGTCGTTGACGCCGCCGTGAAAGCGGGCCGGCAGGGTGGTCAGCAGGGTCTCGGTGACCGGCACGGGGAGCTTGAGCCAGGTATGCTCCACGGTGGACATCACGTCCACGGCGGGGTCGAGGGCCCGTGCGCCCAGGAGCGGGTCGGGGCCGGCCACGACCGAGCGCCACAGGGCCAGTTCGGCGACGCGCTCGGGCGACGACGCCGCCTCGGAGAGGGCGTGGGCCCAGCGGCGCACCGAGGTGCCCACCTCGGGCAGCTCGGGGGTGCGGCCGTCTCGGACCTGCTCCCACGCGGTGGCAAGGTCCGGCAGCAGGATGCGCCAGGACACGCCGTCGACGGCGAAGTGGTGGAGGACCAGCAGCAGCCGGCCGGCGCCCTCCTGCGGGGCGAACCAGACGAACTGCGCCATGACACCGGCCGCGGCGTCCAGCCGCCCGGTGGCGGCGTCCAGTTCGGCGGCGGCCGACTCGAACCACTGCTCGTCCCGGCTGCCGTCCCATTCGACGCGGTGGATCAGCGCGTCCGCGTCGACCGAGCCGGGCGCGCCGATCTCCAGGCCGGCGCGGTCCGCGCCGTCGGCGCCGGCGCCGCCCGTGACCAGACGGGAGCGCAGGACGTCGTGGCGGTCCAGCACCGCGCCGAGGGTGGCGGCCAGTGCGGCCCGGTCGATGCCCTCGGGCAGCTCGACGGCCATGGACATGGCGAATCTGTCGATGCCCTCGCCGAGTTCCAGCAGGTACTCGCCGATCGGCAGCAGCGGCAGCCGGCCGACGCCGCCGCCCTCCAGCTCCGCCAGTACGGGGCCGGTGCCCGCCGCGACCCCGACGACCGCGACCGCGGCCAGTTCGGCGACGGTGCGGTGGTCGAAGATCTGGCGCGGGCTGACCTCCACACCGCCGCTGCGGGCGCGGGAGACGACCTGGATGGAGCGGATGCTGTCGCCGCCGATGGCGAAGAAGTCGTCGTCGATGCCGACCCGGTCGAGGCCGAGGACCTCGGCGTAGACCGTGGCGAGGACCTCTTCCGCGGTGTTGCGGGGGGCGCGGTACTCGCCGCCGCTGAAGTCGGGCTCGGGCAGCGCGGCCAGGTCGAGCTTGCCGTTGGCGGTCAGCGGGAGCCGGCCGACCATGACGAAGACGGACGGGACCATGAACTCGGGCAGCCGGCCCGCGGCGAAGCGCCGGAGCTCGCGCACGGACACGCTGGTGGTCAGGTCGACGTCGAGGTCGCCGAGGCTGGCGACGGTGCCGAAGCCGCTCTGGTCGGCCTCCAGCGGAACCACGTGGCAGACGAGCTGCTTGCTGCCCCGGCCCTCGCGGATGGTGACCACGGCCTGGGCCACGCCCGGGTGGGCGGTCAGGACGGCCTCGATCTCGCCGGGCTCGATGCGGAAGCCGCGCACCTTCATCTGCGCGTCGTCACGACCCGCGTACTCCAGCTGGCCGGCGGCGTTCCAGCGCGCCAGGTCACCGGTGCGGTACATGCGCGAGCCGGCCGGCCCGAACGGGTCGGCGACGAAACGGTCGGCGGTCAGCCCGCTGCGGCCGTGGTAGCCGCGGCCGATCTCACCGGCGACGTACAGCTCGCCCACCACGCCGACGGGGACGGGCCGCAGGCCCGGGCCGAGCACGTAGGTGCGGACGTTGCCGAGCGGGGCGCCGATGGGGGCGCTGCCGGAGCCCTCCCACTGCTCGTCGGCGGGCAGCGCGAAGGTGGTGGCGTAGAAGGACTCGCTCTGGCCGTAGGCGTTGACGACGCGGACCCCGGGGATCGCCTCGCGGACGCGCCGGACGAGTGACGTGGGCAGGGCCTCACCGGCGAAGACCACGGTGTCGACGGCGATGTTCCCGTCGACCTGTCCCAGGAGTTCCGCGAAGACGGACGGGACGGTGCTGATCACGCCGCCGCTCCAGCCACCGCGCTCGCCGATCACCAGGGCGTCACGCACCAGTTCGACGGTGCCGCCGGAGCAGAGGGTGGCGAAGAGCTCGAAGACGGACACGTCGAAGTTGACCGAGGTGCCGGCGAGCACGCGCGTCCCCGCGCCGACGCCGATCGCCGAGGCCAGCCCCAGCACGTCGTTCACCACGTTGGCGTGGGTGATCGCCACGCCCTTGGGCGTGCCCGTGGAGCCGGAGGTGTACATGACGTACGCGACCTGGCCGGGGCGACCCGCGGTGGCGGCGCCGGGCTCCGCGTCCCGCGCGGCACCGAAGTCGATGTCACCCAGGAACAGGTGCGGGACCGGCGTCTTCGGCAGTACGCCGACGGTCTGCTCGTCGGTGAGGATCAGCCCGGGGGCCGCGTCCTCCAGGATGAAGTCGAGCCGTCGGCTCGGGTACCTCGGGTCGATCGGCAGGTACGCGCCGCCCGCCTTGAGCACGCCGAGCAGCCCGGCGACCAGGTCGGCCGTACGGGGCAGCGCCACGCCCACGAGGGTCTCGGCGCCCACGCCGCGCACGGCCAGCTCCTGTGCCACGCGCGAGGCCCGCGCGTCGAGTTCGCGGTAGGTGAGGACCTCGTCCCCGGCCTCCAGCGCGACCGCGTCCGGGGTGGCCGCGGCCTGCCGCTCGAACAGCTCGGCGACCGTCAGCTCGGGCAGCTCCACCGCCGTGTCGTTGAACGCTGCGACGACGGTGTCCAGTTCGGCGTCGTCGAGGACGGGCGCCAGGGCCACCGGCCGGTCCGGGCGGGCGACGACCTCGCGGATGACCCGCAGGTAGCGGTCGACGACGGACTGCGCCGTGGAACGGTCGAACAGGTCGGTGGCGTATTCGAGGTAGCAGAGCATGCCCGGACCGGCCGGGTCCGAGAAGTAGTTGAACTCCAGGTCGAACTTGGCCGTCGGCGTGGCGAGCACCTCGAAGCGGGCCCGTTCCAGACCCGGCAGGTCCAGCTCGATCCAGGCGTCGTTCTCCCAGGTGAACATCACCTGGAACAGCGGGTGGTAGGCGGTGGACCGCTCCGGGTTCAGGACCTCCACCAGGTGCTCGAAGGGGGCGTCCTGGTTGTCGTACGCCGTCAGCGCCTTCTGCCGGACCTGCTCCAGCACCCGGTCGAAGGTGGGCGCGCCGGAGAGGTCGGTGCGCAGCACCCAGGTGTTCACGAAGAAGCCGACGAGGTCGGCGAGCTCGTCGTCGGTGCGGCCCGCGACGGTGGAGCCGATGGCGATGTCCTGGCCGGCGCCTAGGTGCTGGAGCACCACGGCGAGGGCGGCCTGGAGGACCATGGGGACGGTCATGTCCCGCTCGCGGCCCAGGGCCTCGACGGCCGCGAGCAGGTCGGCGTCGATCGGGAAGCCGACCGTGTCACCGCGGTGGCTGGCCACCGGCGGGCGCGGGCGGTCCGAGGACAGGCGCAGCGGGGTCGGAACGCCCTGCAGCTCGCCCTGCCAGTAGGCGACCTGCGTGGAGACCACGCTGTCGGGGTCGTTCTCGTCGCCGAGCAGCTCGCGCTGCCACAGCGTGTAGTCGACGTACTGCACCGGCAGGTCGGCCCACTGCGGGGCCTCGCCGGCTAGCCGGGCGGTGTACGCGGTGGCCAGGTCGCGGGAGAGCGGCTCCATCGACTCGCCGTCGCTGGCGATGTGGTGGACCAGCAGGAGCAGGACGTGCTCCCGCTCGCCGGAGCGCAGCAGGGTGGCGCGGACCGGTATCTCCGCCGACAGGTCGAAGGTGTACTGCGCCGCCTGGAAGACGGCGTCGTCCACCCCGTCGGGCGCCACCTCGACGAGCGGTACGTCGAGCAGTGCCTCGGCCACCGGCAGCACCTGCTGCGAGGGCACGCCCTGCTCGTCCATCACGATGAGCGTACGGAGGCTCTCGTGCCGTGCCACGACATCGCGCACCGCGGACTGCAGGGCGGTCCGGTCCAGCTCGCCGGTCAACCGCACGAGGAAGGGGACGTTATACGTCGCCGACGGTCCCTCGAATCGGTCGATGAACCACAACCGACGCTGTGCGAACGACAACGGGATCATTTTACTGTCCACTCCTGTCCATCTTGCGCAGTCGAGGCCGGCTCGACGTGCCTGCGTTCTTGACCGTGCGCGAAAGCTCTGAAATTGCGTGAGACTCGAAGATCGACCGCAAAGGCACGCTCACCCCGAGCACCTTCCGGATACGGCTGGTGAGCCGCGTCGCCAGCAGGGAGTTGCCCCCCAGTTCGAAGAAGTCGTCGTTCATGCCGACCCGTTCCACGCCGAGCACCTCCGCCAGCAGCTCGCAGAGAGCCGCCTCCTCGGGAGTGCGCGGCGCCCGGTAGGGGCGGCCGGCCGGCTCGGGCTCGGGCAGCGCGGCCCGGTCGAGGCGGCCGTCGGGCGTCAGCGGCAGCCGCTCCAGGGTCACGAGGACCGCGGGGACCAGGGCCGCGGGCAGCTGCCGCGCGGCGTGGGCCCGCACCTGGTCGGCGTACGGCCCGGGCTCGGCCCCGTACGACTCGGCGGGTACGAGGTGGCCCACCAGCTGCGCGGTCCCGCCCGGCCCGTGGCCCTCGCGGACGACCACGGCCGCCTGCGCCACCCCGGGGTGCCCGGTCAGGACGGCCTCGACCTCGGCGGGCGCGATCCGCGTGCCGCGGACCGCCGCCTCCGTGTCGCCGCGCCCCAGGAACTCCAGCCGGTCCGCGTCGTTCCAGCGGACCAGGTCGCCGGTGCGGAACATCCGCGATCCGGCCGGGCCGTGGGGGTCCGCGACGAACCGCTGCGCGGTCAGCCCGGCGTGCCCCCGGTAGCCGCGGGCCGGCGCGCCGCCCGCGAGGTACAGCTCCCCGACCGCGCCGTGCGGCACCGGGGTGAGCCCGGCGCCGAGGACGTACGCACGCACTCCGGCGAGCGGTGTCCCGGCGGGCACGGCGGCGGTGCCCGGTGGCTCCTCGCCGTCCGGTGGCGAGTAGGCCGTGGCGGGTCCGGTCTCGGGGTGCCCGTGGAGGTGGACCAGCCGGGCCCCCGGAGCGGATTCGGCCGCCCGCCGGGCCAGTGCGGCCGGCAGCGGCTCCCCCGAGAACACGATCGTGTCCGCGTGGACGTCCTCGGTGACCTCGTCGAGCAGGTCGGCGAAGGCCGAGGGGGTCGTGGCGAGCACCCCGCGCGCGGCGGCGCCGGAGGGTTCGGGGAGACGGTCTGCTGCGCGGCGGCCGGGTCCGGCGAGGGCCCGCGGATCGGGCAGCACCTCGACGCCCGCGCCGCCGCAGAGCGCGGCGAGGATCTCCACCACGGGCGGTTCGGTGTCGCCGGAGGCCGCGAGCAGCAGCCGCCGGCCGGCCGCGGAGCCGAGGCCCGCGAGCAGCCCCGGCACCCGGTCGGCCAGGTTGCGGTGGGTGGTCTCCACCCCCGTCGGACCGCCCGAACTGCCGCAGGCGTACGAGAGGTGCGCCAGCCCGTCGGGCCGCGGGACGGGGGCCGACGCGACGGATGCGCCGTTCCCGCACTCCAGTTCGCCCGGATGCGCGGTGGGGACCGCGGTGTCGGCGGCGGCCGCCGTGTCCGGGTCGGTGAGCACCAGCAGCGGCCGCGCGTCGGCCAGGACGCGTGCGAGGCGGTCGCCGGGGTGGCGCGGGTCGAGCGGCAGGACGGCGGCGCCCGACTTGAGTACGCCGAGCAGCGCGACCACCAGGTCGGCGGACCTGGGCAGGGCCAGGGCCACCGGGGTCTCCGGGCCGGCGCCGCGGGCGATCAGCCCGTTGGCCAGCCCGTTCGCCCGTTCGTCGAGCTCCCGGTAGGTCAGGGACTGCGCCTCCGAGAGCACGGCGACCGCGTCGGGGGTCGCGGCGGCCCGCCGCTCGAACAGTTCCGTGACGGTCTCCCCGTCGATGTCGGCGGCGGCGTCGGCGCAGCGCCGGCCCGTGCCGATCCCGTTCAGCAGCCGGTCCCGCTCGGCGGGGTCCAGCACGTCCACGGTGCCCACCCGGCGGCCGGTATCCTCGGCCAGCTGCCGCAGGATCGCGGCGAACCGGGCGGCGATGGACTCGGCCACGGCGGGGTCGAGCACGGTGCGCTGGTACTGCACCGCCAGGCGCAGCCGGTCGGGCTCGATGAAGGCGAGCACCGTCACCGGGTAGTGGCTGGCGGTGAAGGAGCGGATGCCGGTGATCGAGATCCCGGCCGCGCGGCTGGCCTCGACGATGCCGGCCCGGTCCATGGGGAAGGACTCGAAGCCGATGATCGTGTCGAAGAGGGCGTCCATTCCGGCGGCCTGCTGGATCTCGCTCAGGCCGAAGTGGTGGTGGTCCATGAGCGCGGCCTGCCGGCCCTGCAGCGCGGTCAGCAGCTCGGCGAGGGTGTCCCCGGGGGCGCACCGCACCCGGACCGGCAGGGTGTTGAGGAACATGCCGACGGTGGTGTCGGCGCCGGGCAGGGCGGGCGGGCGACCGGCGACGGTGGAGGCGAACACCACGTCCTGGCGGCCGGTGAGCTGGGCCAGCAGGATCGCCCAGGCGCCCTGGACCACCGTGTTCAGGGTGACGCCGAGATCGGAGGCGCGCCGGAACAGCTCGCGGGAGGCCTCGACGGGCAGCGGCACCTCGGCCTGCCGCATGGCGATGTCCTCGGCGGAGGCGGCGGAGGCGGCCGAGGCGGCCGAGGCGGCCGACTCGGCGGTCCGGCCGGCCGGGGTCGGCGCGGCGGCCGGGGCGGACACCACCGGGGCGAGGAACGTCGGCTCCCCCAGCCCGCTGAGCTCCTCGCGCCAGACCCGGGCGGACTCCTCGGGGTCCTGGCGGGAGAGCCAGGCCAGGAAGTCCCGGTAGTCGCGGGCGGGTTCCAGCCCGGTGGCCTGCCCGGCCGAGCCGTAGAAGGTGAGCAGGTCCTGCATCAGCAGGGGCACCGACCAGCCGTCGAACAGCACGTGGTGGGCGGTGAGGACGAGCTCGTACGTCTCCTCGCCGGTCCGGATCAGCGTCAGGCGCAGCATCGGCGGCGCGATCTGGTCGAAGTGCGTGGTCAGGTCCTCGGCGAGGAACCGCTCGAAGGCCTCCGTGCGCTCCGCCTCGCCGAGCCCGGACAGGTCGAGCTCCTGCCAGGGCAGGGTGACGGAGTCCAGGACGAGCTGGACCAGGTCCCCGTACGCGTTGTGCACGAAGGCGGTCCGCAGGCCGGCGTGCCGCTCCAGCAGCGACTGCCCGGCGGCGCGCAGCCGCGAGGCGTCGACCCGCCCGGACAGGTGCAGGGCGTACTGCACCTGGTAGGCGTCGAAGGAGGAGTCCTCGAAGATCGAGTGGAACAGCAGGCCCGACTGGAGCGGGGTGGTGGGCCAGACGTCGGTAAGGCCCGGGAAGCGCCGCTCCCAGCCGTCGATGTCGTACTGGCTCGCGGTCACCAGCGGCAGGTCGGAGGGGGTCAGACCGCCCGCGTCGGGCCGGGCCGCGTACCGGGCGAGTCCTTCCAGCGCGGCGCACCACAGGTCGGCGAGCTCCCGTACCTCCGCCGGCGTGAGCACGCCCTCGGGGGCGCTGAAGGCGGCGTTCAGGACCGGCCCGGCCGGCTGGTCGCTGACCGTGGCGTTGATGTCGAGCTCGGCGGAGGCCGGCATCAGCGGGTCCTGCGCGGCGTCGAGCTCGGCCAGTTCGGTGAGGGCCGCGGCCTCGGGGGCCTGGGTGAAGCCCGCCCCGCGTGCGTCTGCGGGCCGTTCGGAGCCGGCGGCGAAGCGGCCCAGGTAGTTGAAGCCGACCTGCCCGATGGGGTGTTCGGCCAGCTGGGCGGCAGTCTGCGGGTTCAGGTGGCGCAGCAGGCCGTAGCCGATGCCCTTGTCGGGCAGGGAGAGGAGCTGCTCCTTGACCTTCTTGACGGCCAGGCCGGCGGCCGGTCCGCCCGCGAAGGCCTCGTCGAGGTCCACCCCGGCGAGGTCGAGGCGCACCGGGAAGGCGGTGGTGAACCACCCCAGCGTGCGGGCGAGGTTCGCGCCGGGGGCCGCGGCCTCCTCGCGGCCGTGTCCTTCGAGGCGGATCAGGGCGGAGGTCTCGTCGACGGAGCGGGTACGCCGCCACTGCGCGAGCGCCAGGGCCAGCGCGGCCAGCAGTCCGTCGTTGACCCCGCCGTGGAAGGCCGCGGGCAGGTCCGTCAGCACGGCCTCGGTCACGGCGACGGGGAGCCGGACGTGGGTGACGCGCACGGAGGACCGTACGTCGACGGCCGGGTCCAGTCGGCGGGCGCCGAGCACCGGGTCGGGCCCCTCGACGATCGAGCGCCAGAGGTCCAGCTCCGCGACCCGCTCGGGGCGCAGGGCCTCGTCGGCCAGCGCGTGCGCCCAGCGGCGCATCGAGGTCGCCACGGGCGGCAGTTCGGGGGTGCGGCCCTCGCGGACCTGCTCCCACGCGGCGGCGAGGTCGGGCATCAGGATGCGCCAGGACACGCCGTCCACGATCAGGTGGTGGAGGACGAGCAGGAGCCGTCCGGCGCCACCACGCCCCTTGCCCCCGTCGGCCTCGCCGTCCTGCCCCTCCTGGTCGGCGGGCGCGTCGAACCAGACGAACCGGGCGACGGCGCCCGCCGCCGGGTCCAGCCGCTGCGCGGCCTCCTCCAGTTCGCCGAGCAGCAGGTCCCGCCAGGACTCGGCGTCCCAGCGGCCGTCGCACTCGACGCGGCGCAGCAGCGGCTCCACGTCGACGGAGCCGGCGGGCGCGACGACCAGGCCGTCGGCCTCGCCGTCGCCCTCCCCGGCGGCGTCGGCGACGAGGCGCGAGCGCAGCAGGTCGTGGCGGTCCACCACGGCCGTCAGGGTGGCGACCAGCCCGGCGCGGTCGATGCCCTCGGGCAGCTCCAGCACCATGGCCTGCAGGAACCGGTCGAAGCCGGGGCCCCAGTCGCGGATCCAGCGGGCGACGGGCAGCAGCGGCATCCATCCGGTGCCGCCGCCGGAGAGTTCCGTCAGGACCGGGCCGGTGGTGGCGCCCCGGCCGTTCGCGACGGCGATCTCGGCGAGGCGGGCGACGGTGCGGTGCTCCACGGCCTGGCGGGCGGTGACCACCAGTCCGTGCGCCCGCGCCCAGGACACGACCTGGAGCGACTGGATGCTGTCGCCGCCGAGGGTGAAGAAGTCGTCGTCGATGCCGACCTGGCCGAGGCCGAGGGCCTTCGCGTAGAGCTCCGCGAGGACCTCCTCCTGCGGGGTGCGCGGGGCCCGGTAGGTCTCGCCCTTGAACTCGGGTTCCGGCAGGCGGGCCTTGTCGAGCTTGCCGTTCGGGGTCAGGGGCAGCCGGTCCAGCAGGACGAAGGCCGCGGGGACCATGTGGTCGGGCAGTCGGTCGGCGGCGAAGGCCCGCAGCTCGCCGACGCCGAAGCCGGAGTCGAGGGCGATGCTGCCGTAGGCGCTCCCCTGCGGGCCCGCCTGGCCGGGGCGGACGGAGGCGGCGGGGACGACGTAGGCCACCAGCTGGCGGCTGCCGCGCCGCTCGTACGGGAGGACCGCGGTGTCCGCCACGCCGGGGTGGGCGCTGAGCACCGCCTCGATCTCGAGCGGTTCGATCCGGATGCCGCGGATCTTGACCTGGGTGTCGACGCGCCCGTGGAAGACGAGTTCGCCCTCGTGCGTCCGCTCGACGAGGTCGCCGGTGCGGTACATCCGGGCGCCGGGGCCGGCGAAGGGGCAGGCCACGAAGCGCTGGGCGGACAGGTCGGGGCGGCCCAGGTAGCCGCGGGCCAGCGAGGCGCCCGACACGTACAGTTCGCCGATCACTCCGGGGCCCACCGGGCGGAGCGCGTCGTCCAGGACGTGCACGTCGGTGTCGGTGATCGAGCGTCCGATCGGCGGTACGCGGCCGTCGCCGGCCAGCGGCGCGCTCATCGTGGCGCACACGGTCGTCTCCGTGGGCCCGTACGCGTTGATCATGCGGCGGCCGGCCGACCAGGTGGCGACCAGCTCGGGGGTGGTGGCGTCTCCGGCGACCACGAGGGTCTCGACGCAGGCCATGGCCCCGGCGGGGAGCGCGGCGAGGACCGGCGGCGGCAGCGTCACGTGGGTCACGCCGTGCCGGGCGATGGTGTCGGCCAGGGGGTCGCCGGGGGCCAGCGCCTCCTTGTCGGCCAGCACGAAGGTGGCGCCGGACAGCAGGCCCATGCACATCTCCCACACCGAGGCGTCGAAGCTCGGCGAGGCGAACTGCAGCACCCTGCTCACGGGGCTCACCTTCAGCCGCTCGGCGTGCGTGGCCAGCAGCGGGGCGAGGCCGTTGTGGGTGACGGCGACGCCCTTGGGGCGGCCGGTGGAGCCGGAGGTGTAGATGACGTACGCGGTCTGCGCCACCCGCTGCGGGCGGATCCGGTCCGCGTCGGTGAGCGGGCCGGCCGCCTCGGCGGCGACCGCCGCCGCGGTCTCGGGGGCGTCCAGCAGCAGTACGGGGGCGGGGAGTCCGGGCAGCAGGCCGCCGGTGGCGGTGTCGGCCAGGACCAGGCGGGCGCCGGAGTCCTCCACCATGTACTGCAGGCGGTCCGCGGGGTACGCGGCGTCCATCGGCAGGTAGGCGCCGCCCGCCTTGAGCACCGCGAGGACGGCCACCCACAGCTCCGGCGACCGCTGCGCGGCCACGCCCACGACCGACTCCGGTCCTACTCCGCGTCCGGCCAGGACCCGCGCCAGGCGGTTGGCGCGGGCGTCGACCTCGCGGTAGGTCAGCGAGGTCTCGCCGAAGACCAGCGCGACGGCGTCCGGAGCGGCGACGACCTGCTTCTCGAACATCTCAGGAATCGTCGCCACCGGCACCGCCGTGTCATGGAACGAGCACAAAGCGACCATCCCCCAATGGTTGGACATGAAGACAGGAATCTCGTGGGTTTGATTTCTCATTGATCTCAGCCGGCGGGCGGTGCGGCAAGCCCGAAAAAGCTGCCACACAGGAATTGCCCGCGGAAAACCGCACCGCTTGCGGTGCGACCTGTTGGGGAGCTTAGGGCTCCAGCACCGTACCGGCGATGAATTCGAGCAGCTCGGAGCTCAGTCCGGGCTCGAAGAGATAGAAATGCCCGCTGGGGTAGACACGCAGGTCGAAGGCGGTGTCCGTGTGCGCGCCCCAGGTCTCCATCTCGTTCAGCGGCGCCCGGCTGTCGGACTCGCCGACCAGTGCGGTGATGGGCACGTCCAGCCGCGCGTCGACGGGCATGGCGTGCTGCTCCCAGAGCGCGAAGTCGTCCATGACGGACGGCAGCAGGGCGTCCATGGCGTCCTCGTCGTCGGCGAGCTCCTCGTCGAAGCCGCCGAGCCGCAGTACCTCGGCGCGGAACTCCTCGTCGGAAAGTCCGTGCAGCTGGGGGCGGTCGCGGAAGGGCACGGGCGAGGCCTGGCCGGAGAGGAACAGGTGGGCCGGCCGGGGACCGCCGCGCGACTGGAGCGCCAGCGCCAGCTCGAAGGCCAGCAGGGCCCCGCAGGAGTGGCCGAAGAAGGAGAACGGGCCGTCCAGGACGGGCCGCAGGGCCTGCATCAGGGCCCGGACCAGCGGGCCGACCTCGGTGGCGGGGTCCTCCATGATCCGGTTCTGCCGGCCGGGCAGCTGCACCGCGACGACCTCGATGTCGGACGGGAGTTCCCGGACCCAGTCGGAGAAGGCTCCCGCGCCGCCGCCCGCCTGCGGAAAACAGATCAGTTGGTGACGGTGACCGGGCCGTCGCGCCCGCCATATGAAGGGGCTTTCGACGACCAGTCCGGCGTCGGCTTCCGTTGCGTGGCTGCGCGTGTGCATGACCATGACCCCTCTGCGGATTTCGGTGGAAGCGGAAAGCAGAAACCAGAAAGTGGAATGCACTACCGGGTGCGCCGGTGCAGTCGGCCGGATCGGTCACGGCCTATTTCCCGCACTTCCGCAATTGATCGTAGGAGTGGCCCCGCAGCGAGGCAAGGAATGCCCGCACAGCCCTGCCGGACGGGTACTGGTGAGCGATTCCTCCTTGCGTTTTCGGCCACCCCGCCCCGTTCCTTTCGCTCCTGCTGTCCCGTCGACGGGACGGCCGGCGGGGGAACACGAGGAACGGGGCTGCCCGGCCTCTCGGCCGGGCAGCCCCGTTCGGGTTCTCGCGTGGTGCGGGAGGGTCAGCTCTTCGCCTCGCGGTTGAAGGCGGAGCGGGCCCAGAAGTAGCCGAGGACGCTGAGGACGACGCCCCAACCGAGCGCGAGCCACGCGCTGTTGCCGATCTCCGTCCCCATGAGCAGGCCTCGGAGGGTGTCGGTCATCGGGGTGAAGGGCTGGTACTCGGCGAACCAGCGCAGTCCGACGGGCATGGACTCCGGCGGGACGATGGCGCTGCCGAGGAAGGGCAGGAAGGTCAGCGGCATGGGCGCGTTGCTCGCCGCCTCCACGCTGCTGGAGCCCAGACCGATCGCCGCGGACAGCCAGCTGAGACCGAAGGCGAGCAGGGCCAGGATGCCGAGGGCGGCGAGCCACTCGACGACCGTGGCGTTGGGCCGGAAGCCCACCAGGAGCGCGACTCCGATGACCAGGACCAGGCTGATCATGGTCTGGATGACGTTGCCCACCACGTGCCCGGTCAGCACCGAGGAGCGTGCGATCGACATGGTCCGGAAGCGGTTGATGATGCCTTCGGTCATGTCCGTGCAGACCGACACGGCCGTCGAGACGGCACCGGCGGTGGCCGCCATCAGGAGGATGCCGGGGGCCACGAAGTTGGTGTAGTCGCCTCGGTCACCCGTACCGCCACCGGGCAGTTGGATGCCGGCGCCGAGCGCGCCGCCGAAGACGTAGACGAACAGCAGGAGCATCAGGATCGGCATCGCGACGATCGAGATCGTCATCGAGGGGTAGCGCTGTGCGTGCTTGAGGTTGCGGCGCAGCATCGTCATCGAGTCGCGCATCGCGTACGTGGTGCTCATCGGCGGGCCTCCTGCGCCGTGTTGGCGGGGCTGGGAACGGTGGTCGCGTGGTGGCGCGAGCCGTCACCGGTGAGGGCGAGGAAGACGTCGTCCAGGTCGGGCGTGTGGACGGTCAGTGCGTCCGCCGTGACTCCGGCGCCCTCCAGCAGGTCGAGGACGGCGCGCAGCGCGGGGATGCTGCCGTCGCTCGGGATCTGCAGGGTGAGCTTCTCCTCGTCGCGGGCGGCCTCGTCGAGGCCGAGCCGGCGGGCGGCGGCGTCGAGGCTGTACTCGTCCGCGAAGCGGAGGCGGATGTGCCCGCCGGGGATGCGGCTCTTGAGCTCGTCCGCGGTGCCCTCGGCGACGATCTTGCCCTTGTCGAGGACGGCGATGCGGTCGGCGAGCTGGTCGGCCTCTTCCAGGTACTGCGTGGTGAGGAAGATGGTGACGCCCTGGGCGGTCAGCTGCTGGATGAGCGCCCACATGGTGCGGCGGCTGCGGGGGTCGAGGCCGGTCGTCGGCTCGTCGAGGAAGATCAGGCTGGGGTTGCCGACGAGGGTCATCGCCAGGTCCAGCTTGCGGCGCATGCCGCCGGAGAAGGTGGAGGCCATCTTGCCGGCCACCTCGGTGAGTTCGAACTGCCGGAGTAATTCGGCGGTGCGGCGCTTGCCCTCCGCCCGGTCCAGGTGGTGCAGGTCCGCCATGAGGAGCATGTTCTCCTCGGCGGTCAGCAGCCCGTCCACCGCGGCGAACTGGCCGGTGACGCCGATCTCGCGGCGGATCGCTTCCGGGTCCCGTTCCAGCGAGTGCCCCACCACGGCCGCCTCGCCACCGTCGGCGGCGATGAGCGTGGAGAGGATCTGGACCGTGGTGGTCTTCCCCGCCCCGTTCGGACCGAGCAGCGCGAAGATCGTGCCCGCCTGCACCTGCAGGTCAATCCCGTCGAGTACGACCTTCTCGCCGTACGACTTGCGCAGGCCGACTGCGCTGATCCCCGTGGGCGGGGCCTTCTGTTCGGTCGCGGCACTCATCGTGCCCCCTCCATTTCGTAGCAGTTGCGAGGCAGAGCTCTGGCGTCAGGCGCCGTGCGCACGCTGGATGGTGATGTCACCGAGGCTGGTCCTCGCGTGCACCTTGACGGTCTCCGCGCCCTCTGTGGGGCCTTCGGCGGATCCGAGGGTGCTGTAGACCGTCCCGGACTGGGAGTTGATGTCGAGCCAGGCGGCAGTCCCCTGGCGGATCCCGACTTCGAGGTTGCCCGCCTTAGTCTGGAGCTCCACCGTGCCGCGCGCCACTTCCTCGATGCGTACGTTGCCATTCGAGCTCTTTGACGTCACCGACCCTTGCGCCCGGCCGACGGTGATGTTTCCATTGGCGACCTTCAGCCGCAGGTCGCCCGCCACGTCGTCCAGCCACGTGTTGCCGTTGGAGTTCTTGATGTCGGCGTCGCCGCCGATCGTGCGGACCCGCACGTCGCCCGAGCCGGTGGTGACGTCGACGTCGCCCGTCGCCGTGTCGAGCTGCACGTCCCCGTGCTGGGTCTTCAGCCGCACCGGACCGGCCTGGTCGAGCCGGATGTCGCCGGCGCTGGTGCGGACCTCGCACTCGCCCAGCGTCCCCTTGCAGCTGATGTCGCCCATCTCCAGCGTCCCGAGGAGCCGCGAACCCTGCGGCAGCGAGACCTCGACCAGGACCGAGCCGCGGGCGGAGAACAGACCGCGCGCCTTCGGCGTACGGACCGTCAGCGTGCCGTCGGAGAAGTCGACCTTGGTCTCGTCGGCGGCGCGCTGGTCGTCCTTGTCCCCGGCGGTGCGCGGGTGGACCTCGACGACCGCGTCGGTCCGGTCCCCGGCGCTGATCCGGGCGACACCGACCTCGACGTGGATGTTCGCGGTGATGGGTCCCTTGGTGTCGTAAGAAGGCATGACTGTCCCGTCCTCGTGAGTCTGGTGATCGCCCCCGCTGCGGGGACGTGAAGATTGACGCGAGAGTGGTCGGCCTCTCGCACGCCGAAACAGTGCTGCGGTGGGGCTAGCTCACCCAGCCCGTGAAGCTCTTCCTGCCACCCCCGCGCTGGGGGGCCGGCGCGTCACCCTGCCGTCCGCCGCCCGGCTCGAGCGCGCCCGAAACGGCCCTGACGAGCCAGGCGTTGAGCGAGAGCCCCTCCCGCGCGGCCGCCTGCTCGGCGCGTGCCTTGACGTGGCCGGGGAGTCGGAGGTTGATGCGTGCGGTACTGCTGTCCTCTCCTTCCGGCGCGATCGGCACGGCGGGCAGGGCATGCGCTTCCTCGTAGCCCTGCGCCACGAAGGGCTCGTCCTTCGGCGGCGCCGTCACGACGAACTCGGGCTCGAGCCCGCGCAGCCGTACGTCCACCGAGCCCGGAGCGAGCTCCCGGGTGACCTCACCCATGGCGTCCGACAGGGCGTTCAGGAGGGTGAGTCTGGCTGCCGACTCTAGCGGTGCGGTGATGCGCTCGGCGAGAGCGCGAGCATCGTCGCCGCCCGCTTCGGCGGCCACCGCGAGCTCGCGGCGAAGACTGGCGACATAGGGCGTGAGGTCCATGTCCCCCAGCATGACACACATATGGCGCCATGGCGAGCCAATCTGGCGCCACATCTGCCACTACTCACAAACCCGCAGGTCAGGCGCGGCGCCATGGTTGCGCCACCCTGAGCCACATGGCGTCAGCGCGGCACCGCCGCGCCACCGCGGTGCCATGCGGCGCCACCCGGGGACGGCGCGGCGTCACCGGTCCCGCGCCGTCCCGTCGACAGGACAAAGGCCCCCACCCCCGCGCATTGATCGGAAACGGTGCGCCGGGGGACTTTGCGCAGGGGGGGACCTACGGCCCCGGCGGCCCGCCTCACCCCGTGCCTGTGTCGGAGACACGGCTGACGCTGCCGAGCCACAGCAGGTCGCGGGCCCGGGTCATGGCCACGAAGAGCCGGCTGCGCAGCAGCTCCGCACGCTCCCGGGCCGTCTGGGCGCTCTCCGTACCGCCCGCCGCGTCGGCCGCCGTCCCGCTCGCGAACACCGCGTCGTGCTGGGGCAGGAAGACGTTCTTGAACTCCAGGCCCTTGGCCCGGCGGTAGGTGCCCAGCTTCACCGCGTCGACGGCGTGGCCGTCGTAGTGCTCCAACGGGCACACCGGGATGCCCGCCTGGGTGAGCAGCCGCTGGTAGTGGCCGACGGCCCGCATGGAGGGGCACAGCAGGGCGGTGTCGGCCGGCGCGCCCCCGGGCAGGGAGCGCAAGGCGTCCAGGAGTTCCCTGTCCTGGGCGTCGACCGTGGGCCGGGTGACGCGTACGACGTGCCCGTCGTGGTAGGTGAGGTCGACGTCGCGGCGGCCCGGGGTGCGCACGCCGTCGAGGTCCTCGAACGCGTCGTCGGCCACGACGGCGAGGGCCGCGTCCAGGATCTGCCTGCTGTTGCGGTAGTTGGTGCGCAGGACCTGCCCGCGGTCGCCGCGGATGTCGATGCCCGCGTCGCCGAGGCGGAAACCACCCGGGTACACGGTCTGCTGGCCGTCTCCCACGAGCAGCAGGCCGTTGGGCACGTCACCGACGAGCGCGTGCAGGAGGCGCACCCCGACCAGGGTGAGGTCCTGCACCTCGTCCACGATGACGGCCGCGTACGAGGGCCGCTCGGGCCGGCGCGTCACTTCGGCCAGGGCGAGGGAGAGGACGTCGTTGAAGTCGTGGACCCCGCGCTCGCCGCGCAGCGACTCGTACGCCTCGTACAGCTCCCACACCGCCCGCCGGTGCGTCCGGTGCAGGCTCGCCCTCCGGCGCCGCCGGTGGACGGTCGCGTACTCCTCGAAGCCGGTGAGGCCCCGCCCCTTGATGACGTAGTCGATCTCCTCGCGCCAGTAGGTCGGCGCCGGATCGAGCTCGGCCAGTCGGCTGTCGCGGCCGACGTTCTTCCAGGCGAGGCTGAAGGCGGTCTCGGCCTTGTCTCCGTGCAGCCGCACCGGTACGCCCCTCTCCTGCAGGAACTCCTGGGCCCAGGAGTGCAGGCTGCGGAAGTCCACGCGGTCGGCGACGGCCGGAGCCATGGCCCTGAGGAAGGTGCTCTGCACGCGGGGCAGGTTGTTGGCGAAGGTGACGTACAGGATGCGGCCGGTGGTCCGCCTGGCGAGGTGGGCCGCCCGGTGCAGGGCGACGACCGTCTTGCCGGTGCCCGCCGGCCCGCTGATGCGTGCCGGACCCGACCAGTTGCGGCGCACCAGTGCGACCTGGTCGGGGTGGAGGAAGGTCATCCACTGCTCGATCGGCGCGCGCCTCGCGCCCTCCAGGGCCGCGTCGCGCAGCCCTTCCAGATCGAACAACCCGTCCGGAGCGCCCGGTCGGTGGGGCTCGGGCGCGGAGGACGCCTGCTGGTCGACCGCCGCGCCCACGTGGTCGGGGAGCACCCGCTCCAGGTGGTCGGCGATCGCCCGGACCGACTCCGCCCGCAGCCTGTGCGGCTGCGCCAGCAGCACGGGACCGATCTCGTGCTCGCCGAGGAGCCGTATCCGGCCGAGTCCGGCGTCGTGGCGCCGTCCGGCGAACACCATGACCGGCTGTACGGCCACGGGCGACATCCCGAGGGACGCCACCGCGCTCTCGGCGGCCTTGGTCGCGGCGAGCAGCTTGGCCGCCTGCTCCTCGGTGGGTTCGCCGCCGGCCGTGACGTCGATGACGAAGACACCGCCGGGCCCCACCAGGAGCACGTTCGCGCGGGCGGTCCGCGCCGCGGCCGCCCAGTGCCGGTCGACGAGCAGGCGCCAGCCGCGCGCGGTCAGCACCAACAGCTGTGCGAGGACCCGCCGCTCGCCCTCGCCGACCGCTCGCCACCTCAACGCCTGCCGGCGGGCGGCCTGCCACTGCTCCCGGAGCAACCGCTCCTGCCGTCGCGCCTCCTGCGCCCGCTGCGATCCCGCCCCGCCTGCCCCCATGCCGAGCCCCCCTCGTACGCGGAGTGGCGATCATAGGACGGAAAGCAACGGCAGCGGCAGGGCGCCTCCCGCCCCACCGGCCCTCCCCCGTCGACGCGCCCCGTCGACGCGACGGCGGCGCTCCGGGCCTCGCCCGGGGGCGGTCAGTTGCCGGGCGGGCGGCCCTGTTCGTCTCGCCGTGTCCCGGTCCGGCGGAACGTCCGGTCGCGCTTCCACAGCTTGTAGGCGGTCAGGGTCAGCGCGCTCGAAATCAGGACCCAGGCCATCTGGTACCAGTAGAAGAAGGGGACTCCGCCGAGCATGGGTTCGACCTTGGCGTACGAACCGACCCAGAACATCGCCCCGAACGGCGCGAACAGGCACAAGCTGATGATCACGCGGACCGGTGTCACCGCCGGTGGCTTCGCCCCGGGCGCCCCTGGATCCGTCGCCATGGGTATGCCCCGTCCTGCACGTGGTTCCGGTGACCGGCCGTCTCTGTGATCCCCAGTTTAATACTCCGGCGGCCACGCGTTCACCGACGAGTCAGTGTGCCGGGCGTCCGCTTCCCGGGGCGAGGAGGTCGAAGCCGATCTCCTCGGGCGAGCGGGCGCCCACGAGGGCCATGGCTTCGGCGAGTTCGGTCCGGTACGCGTCGAGCAGCGACCGTACGCCCGCCCGGCCGCGGACGGCCAGGGCCCACAGGATCGGGCGGCCGATGAGGACCGCGTCGGCGCCGAGCGCCAGAGCCGTCAGTACGTCCGTACCGCTGCGGATGCCACCGTCGACCAGCACCGGGAGGTCGCCGGCCAGCGCCTCCACCACCGGGCGCAGGGCGTGCGCGGTGGGCAGGGCGCGGTCGAGCTGGCGGCCGCCGTGGTTGGAAACGATGATCCCGGCCGCGCCCGCGTCACGGCAGGCGAGCGCGTCATCGGTCCGCAGTACGCCCTTGACCAGGACCGGGAGGCCCGACTCCGCCCTGAGCCAGTCGATGATCGGCAGGCCGATCGACGGGTCCTGCTCCCAGTCAGCCGTCCGGGTGTCCACGCCCACGTCGCGCGCGTGGGCGTCCCGGGGCAGGGGCAGCGGCCTGGTCACGCGCGGCTTGGTCGCCACGTACGGGGCGTCGACCGTGAGGACCAGCGCCCGCGCTCCGGCCGCGACCGCCCGCTGTACCTGGCGTGCGGTGATCTCGCGGTCCCGCAGGACGTAGACCTGGAACCACCAGGGTCCCGCCGCCGCCCCGACCTCTTCGACGGGGGACGTGGCCCGGGAGGAGAGGACCATGAGCTGGCCCGCGTCCCCGATGCCCTGGGCGGTGGCGATCTCGCCCTCGGGGTGCGCCATGGCGTGGAAGGCGGTGGGCGCGGCGAGCACCGGTGAACCCAGTCGCTCTCCCAGCAGTTCGATTCCGGTGTCGACCCGGGAGACATCGCGCAGGACCCGCGGGAGGAAGCGGTACGAGCGCCAGGCGTCGGCCGCTTCGTCGCGGCTGAGCTCCTCTCCCGATCCGGCCGCGTAGAAGTCGTAGGCGCCCGGCGCGAGCACCGCGCGCGCGGAGTCCTCCAGCGCCGATCCGGACCGTGCCACTCTGCTCACCTTTCCCCCTTCCACGGGTCTTCCTGCGGGCGGCTCGTGCTCACCGGGCCCCCGCCAGAGGCGCGTCACAGGCCTCCGGCGACCCTCAGCACCGCGCCCGTCGCGTACGCGGCGTCGTCGGACAGCAGCCAGGCAACGGCTCCGGCGATCTCTTCCGGCCGGCCCGCGCGCCCCATCGGAATGTTCCCGGCGACCTTGGCGGGCCGCTGCGGGTCTTCGTGGAAGTCCGTCCACACCGTGCCCGGAGCCACGCAGTTGACCCGGATGCCGTCGGCGGCGACCTCCTTCGACAGGCCCACCGTGAAGGCGTCGACCGCGGCCTTCGCGGCGGCGTAGTGCACGTACTGTCCCGGCGAGCCGAGCGTCGCCGCGGCCGAGGAGACGTTGACGACGCAGCCGCCGCCGGAGGCGCTCATCGCACGCACGGCCTGGCGCGCGCAGAGCAGGTAGCCGAGCAGGTTGACGTCCAGAGCCGCCCGCATCTCGGCGGGGTCGGCGTCGACGAGGCGCCCGTTGGGGCCGCTCACCCCCGCGTTGTTCACCAGGCCGGTGACCGGGCCCAGCACGCCGGCCGCGGTCTCGAAGAGCGCGGCGACGCCGTGCTCGTCGGCGGTGTCCACGGCGACGGCCAGGACCCGTCGGCCGGCCGCCTCCACATCGGCCGCGACGGCGTGGGCGGCCGCTTCGTTCGACCGGTAGCCGACCACCACGTCATGGCCCTCGGCCGCCAGCCGCCGGCAGATCGCGGCCCCGATGCCCCGGCTGCCGCCCGTGACGACGGTGACCTTCTGTCGTCCTTGCATCCTCGTCCTCCGATTGCTGTGAGCCCGGTCAGCGTACGTCGATCTTGTGGAGCGGGCCTACGTCGCCGCCGGGACCGGTGCGGGGGCGCCGGGGCGGGAGCGTTCGGCCCAGCGGGCCACGGCCGGAGCGGCGAGGCCCGCCGTGGCCATGACGGCGGCCAGGACGACCCAGCCGACCCAGCCGTACCGGACGATCAGTACCGCCGTGACCGCGGGGGTGATCGCGATGCCCAGCTGCGAGGTCAGGCCGAACATGCCCTGGTACTGGCCCTGCGCGTGGTCGGGGGCCAGTTCGTAGGAGAGGGCCCAGGTACCGGCGCTGTACAGCAGCTCCCCCATGGTGTGCAGGACGACGCCGACCGCGAGGAGGGCCAGCGCCACCCAGGGCGAGCGGCCTGCCGCCAGCGCGATGACCACGCAGCACGAGGCCAGCCACAAGCCCGACCGGAGCAGCGCCCGCGCCCCTCCCCGTACGTCCTCCGCCCCCTTGCTCACGGGTACCTGGAAGAGCACCACGAGCACGGTGTTGACCAGCAGCAGCGCGGCGAAGGCCGAGGCCGGGGCGTGGGTCTCCTCCACGATCCAGATCGGCAGGGCGATGTTGAGGATCCCCGCGTTCATGATGAGCACGGCGTTGATCAGGCCCACGACGGCGAAGGGACGGTCCCGCAGCACGAGCCACCGCGCGGCGCTGGACGGCTTCGGCACCCGGCCGGGTTCCGCCAGCCAGAGGTAGGCGAGGCCCGAGACGACGAACATGCTGCCGCCGCCGATCAGTTCGGCGGCGTACACGGCCGGTGTGTCGTGGCTCAGCGCCAGTCCGCCCAGCACGGTGCCGATCGAGAAGCCCACGTTGGTCACCGACCGCAGGTAGGCACGGGTACGGACCCGGTCCTTCGCGGGGATCGCGTGGGCGATCAGCGCCCCGCGGGAGGCGTTGGACGCCGATTCCGCGACCGCGACCAGGCTGGCCGCGATCAGCATCCCGGTGAACCCGCCGACCCGGGCGTACCCCCACAGGGTCAGGCCCTGGAGCAGGACGAAGGCGATCGACGCCTTCCGCGCGCCGAGCGCGTCCGCGAGATGACCGGCGGGAATGCTGACGGCCATGCCCACCACGGCGGCGATCGTCAGCCCGAGACCCACCCTGGCGGCCGGGATCTCCACCGCCCGGGTGAAGTAGAGGACCGAGATGGTGACCACGGTTCCGTGCCCGGTGCTGGCCGTCAGGGTCGCCAGGGCCAGCACCCACACCGACCTGGACTTCGGCAGTACGGCCCGGACGGCCGCTGCCGGCTTTCCGCCGCTCAACCCGTCTCCTCCCCCGTCACGTCCCCCGTCGTGATCCGCGTCGACTCCTCGAACCACCGGCCGGCGGCGGCGAGCGTCGCCTCGACCTCGGCACGCGAGGATCCGGTGGCCAGGACCGCGCCGATCTTCTCCACGCTCGCCTGTGCGGCCACGAGGACCGTGCCGGGCTCCGCGTGCCGCTGGTACGCGACCACGCCCGGGACCGGGCAGTCCTGCGGGATGCGTACGAGCGTTCCCGCGCGCGGCGGGAAGAGGGACAGGCCCGCGCTCGTCAGCGGCGAGGAGGGCACCGGGGCCGGGTCGTTGTCCGCCAGGGACCTGACCAGCACCTCGGGCAGGGCGATGCCGAACCCCAGCGTCACCATCTGGTCGATGAGCCCGCCGCCCATGCGACTGGCGACCTCGTTGAAGTAGAGCTCGCCGTCGGGGGTGCGGAAGACCTCCGCGTGGAACAGGAAGCTGTCGGGCGTCGGGAGCGCGGTCAGGGCGCGGCGCGTGAGGTCGAGCAGCGGATCGAGCAGCGGGTCCTCGGGGTCCAGCAGGGCGCTGTGCAGGGAGAGCCCCGCGATGATGTCCAGACACGAGCTGTCGCCCTGGGACGACGGCCACATCAGCTTGGCCTCGCCGTTCGCGAAGATGCCGTCCACGTGGAACAGCTCGTGCTCGACGTACCGCTCGCACATCAGCTGGGCGCCGTCGTCGGTGCCCAGTTCCGGGCAGGCACCGAGCAGGTCCCGCAGGTCCTCCGGGTGCTCCAGGACGTGGACGCCCACCGAGCCGCCGCCCCTGCGGGGTTTCACCACCACCGGGTAGCCCTGCTCCTCGACGAAGCGGTGCACGTCCGCGAAGCTCGCCGCGGGAGCGTGGTCGGCCACGGGTATGCCCGCGGCCCGCAGGAGCTCCTTCATGCGCACCTTGTCGCGGAAGGCGGTGGCGCTGCGCACGTCCTGCCCGGGAACGCCGAACAGGCCCCGCAGCCGGGCGGCGCGGAGCAGGTCGAACTCGGACAGGGCGATCACCCGGTCGAAGGGGTGTCCCGCGTGCAGGGTGAGGGCCCGGAGCTCGACCAGCGGGTTGAAGTGGTAGTCCTGCACCACCTCCACGTGGGCGTACCCGGCGAGCTGCGCGGCCCGCTCACCGGGATCCGCCGACAGGGCGGCGGCATCGGTGAGGAGCACGGCTTCGTGGGCCGGCCCCAGCCAGTCGGGAAATCGGAGTCCGGACAGGGGGAGCCGATTGAGGATCAGGAATCTCATGTCTGTCTCTCGGTCAGAGGGGGCACCGGGGGCTGCGCAGCCCCCGGTGCCCCCGGCAGGTCGGCGGTCGCGGGCTAGATGTCGCCGTTCGACTGCTCGATGAACTGACCGGCCCACTTGCGCTTGAGGCGCAGGCTCAGGCGGTTGACCAGGTCCGGGACCAGCCCCATGGGGCGCCGGATGTCGACGATCAGCATGACGCGGTCGCCGTCGCTCTCGTTGTACACCTCGTGCTCGAAGGTGTCGTCGATGAGGATCGCCTCGCCCTCCTTCCACGTGTGGATCTCCTTGTCCACCCGCAGGCGAGGAGGGTTGTTCACGGGCACGGTGAGCGGGAGGTGGTAGCGCAGGATGCCGGCGAAGGGCCCCTTGTGGGCCTTCAGCGTCACGCCGGGTTCGAGGATCGCGATGATCGCGTTCACCACGCGGGGGGTGCGCTCGGCGAAGTCGATGAAGGTCGGGCAGTCCCGGTACGCCTCGGGGTTGGTCTCGCCGAGCATGTAGGCGTAGTAGAGCCGCCAGTTCTCCGAGACCTCGGCCGCCCGCAGCGGGTCGATGTCTCCGTAGGGGCGGACGTCGCGCGCCTGGATGAGCTTGTCGACTTCGGCCTTGATCTGGTCGAACTGGTAGTCGAGCTTCTTGGATTCGGGGAAGAGTGCGTACGGCGACATGATCCGGAAGCGGCTGTCTCCTCCGCTGCGCTTCAGGAAGTACCGGTTGATCGCATTGCGAACGGCAGGCTGATTGATGCTCAGCGAACCCTTCATGAGCTCCTCCTCATGTTCATTCTCTTGTTCGGTAAACCGGTCGATGACGAAAAGGGATTCAGCTGCCGGCTGGGCGGCAGGAGGCGTAGAGGAATCCCGGGTGTATCTCGTCGATCTCGCACGACCACCCCAGGGCCGTCAGCCGCCGCGTCAGCTCGGCCGGGTCGCGGAAGACCTTGACGATGCGGAAGGTGCGGCCGTCCGCCAGGGAACGGCGGACCGCGACCTCGGGCTCGCTGTCGTCCTGCTGCTCCAGCTCGCGGTGACGGGCGGTCACGTCGACGAACTCAACGACACCGCCGGGACGGACGGCCTTGCGCACCGAGGCCCAGAAGGCGTCGAAGCGCTCATCGGGCACGTGGGCGAGCCAGTGCGCGAAGAACACGCTGTCGAACTCCTGCTCCGGGTCCCAGTCGAAGAGGTCCTGCTGCCGGAACGAGACGTTCGCCAGCCCGTGCCGGCCGGCCTCGGCGATCATCTCCGGGGAGCCGTCCAGGCAGGTGACGGAGGTTCCCACCGCCGCCAGGTACGGGGTCCAGTAGCCGGTTCCGCAGGCCAGTTCCAGCACCTCGCCCCGGATGCTCCCGGAGCGGAGCCGGGCCAGGGCGCTGGGCAGGCCCGGATCCATGTACGGCACGAACGTGGCGTCGTACTCCGTGGCCCGCGCACGGTAGTAGCCGAGCTGGCTGTCGATCAGGGTGTCCTGCGTCGATTCCATGTCAATTCTCCTTGGTCAGGTCTTCGTCCGGAGACGGGCCGATCATCGCCACCAGCTCCTGCGGAATCAGGAGCATCTTTTCCTTGAAGGTTTCGTTCAGCCGCCCGCATTCGATCGTTGCGACTCCGGACTGCCACATGAGTTCCACGATTTCCCACCACAGTGCGTAGTAGGGACTGAATTTGAGGTCCGCGCGGCCTCGGATATAGCCACCGGCCCAGGCCTGGAGCCTGTTTTCCTCCAGGAAGCAGATGCCGACGGCCAGGGTCTCGCCCTCGTGACTGCGGATCTCCACCACGCGCACCGGCCCGTCGAGCTCCCGCAGGAACGCGGCGAGTTTCAGCGGGTCGTAGTACTTCGGGGACCCGGTCCGGGCCGCGCTCGCCGCCACGAGTTCCAGCAGCGGGACCAGCCCGTCGTAGTCCGCCCGGTGCACCAGGCCGAACGCCCGCTCCTCGTAGCGCCGCAACTGGCGTTTGTAGTCGTGCGAGGTCGACTTCCGCATCCCCGCCAGGTAGCCCTGCCGGTCCGGCGCGTCCTCGCGCCGCAGGGTCCAGCGCGGGACCAGGGTCTTGCGCCGGAACCGCCTGCTCTCCAGGACCTTCACCAGGTCCGCGTCGGCGCTGACGTTGACGAACCCCCAGAGCGGGGCGTCCAGTTCCGCCGCCCGCGCGCCGAACGCCCGTTGCAGCGCGTCGAGTGCTTCCTCGTCGGTGGCCAGCAGCCGGGTGTCGGGGCTGTGCCACATCGGGGACAGCAGGGCCTGCTCCCCCTCGGCCAGGCCGAGAAGTCCCAGCGGGTCGCCCTGTCGGTACGTGGGCGCCACGGCCACCAGTTCGCCCGTGTCCCGGCGGATCTCCAGGTACTGCGGGTCGGTGATCCGCTGCACCGGGTGGTGCTCGTACGCGCGCAGGAAGGCCCGGGTGTTGAACACAGGGGCGTCCAACTCCGCTACCAGGCCGTCCCATTCGGGTCCCAGTTCGTCCGCCGATCCGACGCTCCGGCTGGTCAGCGCGCGTGCCCCGGTGCCCGCCGGCGCGGGGCCGGGCGGCTCGTGCCGTTCCCGTACGGTACGCAGCACGGCGCCGATGGCGGTGACGCACGCGTCCACGTCCGCCGGCTCGGCCGGGCCCATGTGGCCGATCCGGAGGACCTCGTCCTTCCACGGTCCGCGCCCGGAGGACACCCACACGTCGTGCTCGGTCGACAGGACCTCGCGCACCGCCTCCGCCTCGGGAACTGGCAGCCGTACCGCCGTGACCGTCGGCGAACAGTGGGCTTCGGCCGGGATCACGGTCAGTCCCTGCGCCCGGGCCCGGGCCCTGCACCTCGCGGCGGTGTCGGCATGGCGCCGCCACACCCGTTCGACGCCCTCGCGCTCGATGTCGGCGACGGCCGCCTCCAGCGCGTAGACCACCGACAGGGCCGGGGTGTACGTGGTGGTGCCCTGCTCCGCGTGCTCGGCGGCGCGGGCCAGGCTCAGGTAGTAGCTGCCCGCACCGGGAGCGGCGGCGCGGGCGAGCGCCCGCTCCGAGGCCACCACGAGGGAGAGCCCCGGCGGACAGGCCAGTGCCTTCTGCGTGACGCCCACCGCCACGTCGAGCCCGAGCTCGTCGAAGGCGATCTCGGCGGCGCCGAGGCTGCTGACCACGTCCACGAGGATCAGGCAGTCGCTCGCCGCCCGGATCGCTCGTGCCCATTCCCGCAGCGGGGCGAGTACTCCTGTGGACGTCTCGCTGTGGGTCAGCAGGACGGCGTCGTACCCGTTCGCGATCCGCGTGGCGAGCTCCGCCGCGGACGGCAGCCGGCCCCAGGGTGCGGCCAGGACGTCCACCACGGCGCCGTGGTGCTCCGCGATCTCGGCGAACCGCTCGCCGAAGTAGCCCAGTTGCACGGAGAGCACCCGGTCGCCCGGCCGCAGCACGGACGCGGCGGCGGCCTCCAGGCCTCCGGTTCCCGAGCAGGTCAGGGCCAGTACCGGCTGTCGGGTTCCGAACAGCGGCCCGAGCCGGCGCGTGACCTCGGCCAGCCGGACCCGGAACTCCGCACAACGGTGGCTGATCATCCGCTCGGTCATCCGCCGGAGCGTGGACTCCGGGACCTCGACCGGCCCGGTCACCCGGTAGTTGCGCATGCGCCGTCCCCCGCTCCGCCGAGGTGGGCGGCGAGCGTTCGCCGCAGTCCCGCGTGGGCCTGCTCCGGTTCCAGCCGGACGGGCATGCCGCCCATCCGGTTCGAGGCCAGCCCCTCCGCGACGAGGAGCCCGAGGAGTTCGTCGGAGGGCTGTTCCGCCAGCCGGACCCCGATCGAGGCGATCCGCCGGGCGACCAGGTCACCGAGGAGGTCGCCCAGTTCTCCGGGACCGCAGCCGAAGAGCGAGCCGAGGACGGACACCGCGGCGCGCACCGTGTCCGGACCCCGTTCGTCGAGGACGTCCCGCGGTCCGGCCCGCTCCACCAGGGGCATCAACCAGATGAGATTGAGCGCGCAGGCCAGCCCGTGCGGGATCTCCAGTCGGGCGGTCAGCGGGTAGGACAGCGCGTGGGCGGCCGTGGTCCGTGTGATGTCGATGGCCTGCCCCGCGCGGGTGGCCGCCTCACTGAGCGCGTCGCGTTCGCCGCGGCTCGGCGTCTCGTCCGCCTCGCGCAGGATCGTGACGATGCGCCGCAGCGCCTCCCGCGCGTGGGCGCGGGAGAGCTCGGTGGACCGTACGGACCACAGGGACTCCACCGCGTGCGCCAGCGCGTCGAACGCGCAGCTCCAGGTCACCGCGGGCGGGCAGGAGTCGGTCAGTGCCGGGTCCACCACGGCCGCGTCGGCCCGGGCCCGCGGGGTGTCCAGCGAGACCTTGCGCCGTCCCCGGTAGAGGGTGGCGAACTGCGTGACCTCACTGCCCGTCCCCGCCGTGGTCGGGACCAGCAGCAGCTCCGTTCCGTTCCCGGCCGGCGGGCGCCGGCCCAGGATCGTCTCCTCGGCCTGGTCGGCGTCGGCCGGCAGCAGCGCGGCGGCCTTGGCCACGTCGAGGGCCGAGCCCCCGCCGATTCCCATGACCAGATCGGCGCCCCACTCGGCGCGCCGCCGCGCCGCCTGCACCGCGTGCTCCACACCGGGGTTCGGGCAGAACCCGGTGAACACCTCCGCCTCGGGCGGCAGCCAGCGCTCGGCCCGCGTCCGGTGCAGCGTCCCCTTGCTGGCGACCACCAGCACCCGGCGGCCCGTCAGCAGCCCCGGGACCCCGGCGAAGGAGCCCCGTCCGCCGAGCAGGGCCGTCTCCCGTTCCCTCGTCCGTGCCGTCATGAGCCGTCCAGGGAGCCGGGCGCCGCGGCCTGCCGGAACCGCTTGACGATGTCCAGCGGCCCCGTGGAAGCCGTGGCCCGCGGGTGTACCTCGCCCGGCGTCGGGACGACCGTCAGGGCGCAGAACACCGGCCCGGGCGTGCCGAGCGCGGTGCGCAGCGTCCCGACCAGCTCGGCGGGGTCCTCGCAGGTCAGCACCGCTCGGTAGCCGAGGCCGTGCCCCAGGGCCGCCCAGTCCATCGCACCGGTGGTGGTCGTCTGGCAGCCCGTCGACTCGTAGCAGCCGTTGTCGACCACGATGTGGACGAGGTTCTCCGCGCCCGAGGCTCCGATGGTAGATCCGGTGCCCAGGTGCATCAGGAAGGCGCCGTCGCCGTCCAGGACGACGACCCGGCGCGAGGGACCGGCGGTCGCGAGACCGACGCCGATGGCGCCGGCGTGGCCCATCGAACCCTGCATGTAGAAGGTTCCCGGACGGTCCCGCTCGTGGTGCGCCTGCCGCGAGAGGTACCCCGTGGTGGTCACCAGCAGCTCGTCGGTGAGCTCCGCCATCAGGGCCGACACCGCCAGGGGGCGGGTGAGGCGTCCCGCCGCCGGCTCGGCGGCCACGGCCGCGGCGGTGTCCGCGCGGCCGATGGCGCCCCGGGGCACCAGGAGGAAGAACGGGCGGTCGTGTGCCCGGGCTTCGGCCGCCCGCGCCAGCGCGTCCTCCAGCGTGGTTTCGCCCAGGACCGCGTACGGCACGTCGTACGTCTCCAGCATGCCGATCGTGGAGGTGCCCATCGCCGCGTGCTGCGGCTCGTCGTCCTCCGGGTCCGGCCAGCCGCGCATCGTCATCACCACCAGCACCGGTATCCGGTACGGCAGCACCAGCGAGGTGAGCGGATTGACCAGGTTGCCGAAGCCGGAGTTCTGGCACAGCACCACGGAGGTCTGCCCGGCCAGCTCCCAGCCGGCCGCGATCGACAGGGCCGCGCCCTCGGAGGCCGCCGGGGTCAGCAGTCCGGCCTCGTCGAACAGGGTCCAGGGCCCGGCGAGATGGCCGCACGGCACGCCGGTGACCTTGCGGACCCCGTAGGCGTGCAGCGCGGACACGAACGCGTCGGCGGACACGGTCGTCGCGGTCATCGGTCCTCACCGAGCCACTGGTCGATGCCGGACAGGGCGAAGATGTCCTTCACCGTGGCGATGTGCGGCTCGACCGCGACCGTCGACCCGTCCGCCAGCACGGTGGCCCAGGTGTCCCGTACGGCCTTGACCATGGAGCGCATGCCCTGGTTCGCGTAGATCACCATGGAGATCCCGGCCGCCTTGGCCTCGTCGGCCGAGAACGCCGAGTAGGTGGTCGGTACGACGACCACCGGAGCCCGGTGGTCCCACTCCTTCATGAAGGAGACGATCTCGCTCGAGTCCGCCCTCTTCGAATGGACGAGGACGGCGTCCGCGCCCGCGTCGACGTAGGAGTGGCAGCGGCGCAGCGCCTCGTCGAGACCGAGCCCGCAGATGAACGCCTCGGTCCTGGCGATCAGTACGGTCTCGGAGCGGGTCTGCGCGCTCTTCGCGGCCTCCAGCTTCCGGCCGAACTCGTCCGCGTCGAGCAGTTCCTGACCGGCTTCCAGGAAGCTGTTGCGCTTGGGGAAGATCTTGTCCTCGATGCACACTCCGGCGATGCCCGCGGCCTCGTACCGCATCATCGTGAACGCGGCGTTCAGGTTGCCGCCGAAACCGGTGTCACAGTCCGCGACCACCGGGACCGAGACCGCGTGGTGCATCGCGGTGGCGCCGGCGAGGTACTCGGACATGCCGAGCAGGCTGACGTCGGGCAGGCCGTGCGCCGCCGAGATCTCCAGTCCGGAGGCCCACACGGCGTTGAACCCGGCCTCTTCGGCCAGTCGCGCGGACATCCCGTCGTGGGCTCCGGCGACCTTGATCAGCCGCTTGTCCTCGAAGGCCTCGCGCAGTACGAACGCCCGGGGGGCGGTCGCGGTGGCGCCGTGGGCGGTGACGATGGTCATGATGTGCTCCTCAGTGAAGAAAGTCCGTTGACGGCCACGTGCAGGCGGCCTGCGAGTCGGCCCGCCGCGTCGGTGATCACGCGTGGCGGCTCCGCCACGCACAGCCGAAGGAATCCGGGCATGCCGAAGGTCGATCCGGCGCGCAGGCGCACACCGGCGCGCCGCTCCAGCGCACGGCACAGCCCGACGTCGTCCGTGGCCCCGTAGATGCCGTGCGGCAGTGCCTCGGTGGCATCCAGGCAGAGGTAGATGCCCCCGGCCGCAGGGACCGGGGTCAGCAACGGGATGCCGGACATCGCCCGCACGGCATGGCCCCGCATCTGCGCCAGGCGCGCGGCCCGGGCCTCGACGGCCCGCGCGTCGCCGAGTACGGCGGCCACGGCGGACTGCGAGAGACCCGAGACGGGCCCGGTGGTGTACTCGACGACCGCGCGGAGCGGAGCCAGGTACTCCGGGTCCGCCCACACCCAGCCGATGCGCAGCCCCGCCATGGCGTGGACCTTGGAGGCGCCGCCGACCACGATCTCCCCGGCCGACGAGCCCACTTGGTCGTCGACGGAGTCCGCGTACGCCCAGTAGACGTCGTCGACGACGAGCCGGACGTCGCGCTCCGCGGCCCATTCCCGCAGGGCCCGCATCCGCGACGGGGTGTAGCAGGCGCCCGACGGGTTGACCGGGCTGTTGATCAGCAGGGCGCGGGTCCGGGGCGTCAGGGCGCGGTCGAGCCGGCGCGGATCGACCAGCATGCCGCGCTCCGGATCACCCGCCACCGGCACGGGCGTGGCGCCCGCGCTGCGGATCACGCCGGGGTAGTGGCTCCAGTGCGGCTGCGGGACGAGGATCTCCCCGCCCGCCGCGACCGTGGCGAACGCGGCGAACAGCCCGTGGCGGGCCCCCGCCGTCACCGTCACCCGCTCCGGGTCCACAGCGGCGCCGGTGCGCCGCGTGTAGTGCCCGGCGACGGCCTCCCGCAGATCGGCGTTCCCGTACGAGGGCGCGTACGCGGTCACCCGCTCCGCGGCCATCGCCTCGCGCAGCGCCCGGACCGCGCCGTCCGGCAGCGGTTCGGTGATCTGCCCGGAGGACAGGTCGATCAGCCCGGTGCCCGGTACGCGGCTCACGCGGACGCTCCGGCCGGGGCGACCGGCGCGGTGCCGGCGGGGCCGGGGCCGATCGGTTCGAGGCCGGTGAGCGCCGCGATCTCCGCCAGGTCGGCGAGGACCGGCGGGAGCAGCGGGATGCCGTGCGCCCTGCGCTCCGCGGCCGACCGCCGGCGGCGGTCACCCGGCAGCCGTACGGGGACCTCGGCGTCGGCCCGGCGCGCACCGCGGATCTCGTCCGCCATGACGCCGACGCGGCCCGTGATGGCCGCCGGGTCGCCCAGGGCCCGCAGGTCCACGCAGAGGACGAACTGGCCCAGGTCGCCGCCCTGACCGCCGTACGTGTGCCGGCTCCAGCTGGCCCCGGTCAGCGGCCCGCACAACAGCTCGGCGAGCAGGCCGATGCCCGAGCCCTTGTGGCCCCCGAACTCCTCGCCGAGGCCGCCGACGGGCAGGAGGGCGTACCCCTCCCGCGCCTTGAGACCCTCGACCACCTTCGGGATGTCCGTGGCGCTTTCCCCGTCCGGGCCCACCGCCCAGCCCGCCCGCATCGGCCGGCCCTCGCGGTGCAGGCGCTCCAGCTTTCCGCGCGGGACGATGCTGGTGGCCGCGTCGTAGCAGATCGGCTCCCCGGAGGTCGGTACGGCGTAACTCACCGGATCCGTGCCGAACATCGGCTCGGCGGCCCCGGTGGGCGCCACCTGCGGGGTGGCGTTGGTGGTGACCAGGGCGAACGCACCTGCGCGGGCAGCCCGTTCGGCGTACCAGCCGGCGATCCCGATGTGGTTGGAACGGCGTACGGCCACCGCCGACACCCCGTGCTCCGCGGCCCGCTCCACGGCCAGGTCGAGCGCGAAGCACAGAGCGGGCTGGCCCAGTCCGTTGTGCGCGTCCACGACGGTGACCCCGCCCTGCTCGCGGACGATCTCGGGCCGGGCCGTACCGCTGATGGTGCCGCGCAGCAGCCCCTCCACGTAGCGGCGGAGCCGGGCCACCCCGTGGCTGTCGACCCCGGCGAGGTCGGCGGAGACCAGGACCTCCGCCGTGAGCTCGGCGTCGTCGCGCCGCGCACCCGCGGAAACGAGCGCCTCCGTCGTGAAACGGGTCAGAACCTTCTCGTCTGTCACAGTCATACGCGCTCAAGTCGCCCTTCTCGAAGCCATGTCCGGCATGCTCGTTCCGCCGCGTCCGCCAGGCCCTCCCACAGGGCGGGCCCCGTGACGGCCCGGGGCGGCGGCGTGTCCTCGGAAATCAGATGTGCGCTGACGAACCGGTCCGGCAGCGGTGCCTCGAAGCGGACCGCCACGACGGCCGTCGGCCGTTCGCGGCCGCGGCGCCGGTCGGCGACGGCTCCCGGCAACTTGCCGTGCCACGTCGCGGCGTCGACCACGCCCTCGGCGGTGATGGCCAACGCGGCCGAATCCACGGCCCCTTCGGGGTCGACGATCGCCAGCAGCCCCTCGGAGCCGCTCCCGGCAGTGGTCCGCGCCACGGAGGCGAGCCCGAAGCCGATGCCCCCGCCCGCCCCGTACCAGGGCTCGTGGAACCGGGCCCGGGCGCCCGGCCCGGCCGGTCCGCCGGGCGCGTCCAGGGGACCGGCGGACTCCAGGAGTTCCGCCAGGTGCCCGAGGGCGCGCACCGCGGTGGGCCGGTCGTGTGCGGTGAGTCCCTTCTGCGCCCCGAACGACGCGAGGTTCCCCGAGAGCGGGGTCCGTACGTCGGAGAGGAGCCGCAGGCTCACTCCCGCCAGAAGCGTCCGTGCCGGCGAGAGGTCCACCCGGGCGACTGCGTCGAGGTGTCCGGGGACCGGGGTCACCGGCCCTCCCCGGGCGTCGAGGAAGCGTGCTCCCAGCGCGGCCAGCGCCCCGGCCCCACCGTCCACGACCGCCGTACCGCCGAGCCCGACCAGGATGTTCGTGGCTCCGGCGGACACCGCGGCCGCGATGGCCCGGCCCACCCCGGCCGAGCTCGCCCGCAGGGGGTCCAGCTCGTCCGGTCGCAGGGCCCCCAGCCCGCACAGGCTCGCGGTTTCGACGGCCGCCGTGGACCCGTCCAGGGCCAGCCACGAGGTCCGCCGGGTGCGGCCCAGCGCGTCCGTCGCGTCGAGGGGGTGCCGTACACCGCCGAGCGCGTCGGACAGGGCGTCCAGCGTGCCGTCGCCGCCGTCGGCGATGGACCGGACGACGAGGCCGGCGGCGGGCCGGGCCCGCCGTACGCCCACCGCGAGGGCGGCGGCGACCTCGGCGGACGTCGCGTACCCCCGGAGGGAATTGGGCAGCAGGACCACGCTCGGGCCGGGCTCGGGGCGACGCGGGGCGCCACCGCGTGGCGCGTCACCTCGCTGGGAGGTGGTCATCGCGCGGTGGTGTCGCGCTGTACCCAGGTGCGCAGGAGCAGCCGCGTGTGGTCGCTGTCGTCCTGGAACTCCGTACGGCCGTGCAGCAGCGAGAGGTTGTCGAACAGCGCCAGCTCGCCCTCGTTCAGCTTGCCGGTGACGATGCTGCGGCTCGCGCCGATGGCCGCGTCGAGCGCGTCGAGGGACGCGCGCTGCGCGTCCGTGAGCGCGGGCACCTCGGGGTGGTCGTGACCCTGGTCGATGTAGCTGCGCAGGTAGGTGACGGCCGGTCGGTTCCGCTGGGTGAACAGCACGGGCTTGGTCACCGTGCGGGCGCCGCCCTCCTGCTGGTCGCCCCGGCGGTCGAAGTGGAAGGGCTCGCGCAGGGTCCGCAGGACGTCCGGCGACAGGGTCTTCTCCAGGTCGCGGATGTGGAGGCAGGAGAGCGCGCCGCCGACCGCGGACTGCCGTACGCAGAAGAGGGTGAAGATGTCCGGGGCCGGCAGCGCGGCCTCCGCCCCGTCGGTGTGCAGATCGCCGCCGAACCGGGTGTCGGAGTAACGGACGCGCCCGCGCTGGCTGATGCTCGCGCCCCGGTCCCGCACCTCACGGATGAGGGTGCCTTCGCGGTTCTGCGGGAGCGGAGTGCCGAGCAGCCGGGTGGCGCGCAGCACCGCGCGCTCTCCGTGTTCCAGGTCCGCGGGCAGGTCCGTGAGGACGAGCACTCCGGCGCCGGCGTCGAGGTACCCGAGCACCAGCTCTTCCAGCTGCGCCCGGGCCGCGTCCGCGTCGGCGGTGGACTCGTCGGGCGCGGTGAGGAACTCCTTCAGCCTGCCGGTGACGGCCACGCGCACCGCGTCGAACCCGTCGTCCGCTCGGGCACCGGCCGCTTCAGGCCGTGCTTCTCCACGCGTCCAAGAACTCACGTGTCCAGTCCCCCAAATAAGAATGTCAGCTTTCGCTCCGCAGCCCTGTCGTCCGTGCGAGGGCCGCGATCCACGGCAATGAATCATCAACGTGAAGCGAATGTCAATAGACCTTTTACATATCGGACGCCGCCACCCGTCTTACCGAACGGAAAATGGCGATATCCATGTCCGCCAAGGGTTCGTCAGGGCATCACGAAGGCACCATCCGACCTCATATCGCCTGTTCAGGCCGCCAATACGGCAGCACGCCAGTCGACCCGGCGGCCCAGGAAAAGGCGGCTCCACCCGCCGGGGAGACGCGTTCGTGAAATGCGGAACCGGCGGGCGATTCAGCGGAAACAGCACCTCCGGAAAGCGCCGTGCACGCTTTTGTGCGACGACGGATATGGAATGTCTTCTCGGCGGTGCCGCGGATCAGCCTCCGGCAACCCTTTCACCCACACAGTTGCCTGACGGGGGCATTCGGGTTACGCGCGACTTCGGAAAGTTGGTGTGACCTGGGTCACCACGCCGCCGCGTGGTGACCGTCAGCAGCACCGGCTCGTCACGCGCGCCGTGCGCCCCGTATGGGCGCGCCACAGGCTCCGGCGCTCCTTCGCCGTCAGGCGCCGCCCTTCGGGCCGGGCGGCCTCGTGCGCACGGCACACCCGTCGGAACTCGGCCTGGCCCGACACCTCGTCGAGGTAGCGGACGGCCCTGCCCCACAGCCACCGCGCACCGGTCAGGGCCTTCAACTCGCCTGCCCCGCCGCGACCCTCGTCTCCTCGGCGGGCACGGCACGAACCCCTTCCGGGGCGGTCTCCGACGTAGGCAGCGGTACGGGCGAGCGCAAGGCCCTGACCCAGACCCGCAGCACGTCGGCCATGACGACGAGGACGAGGACGGCGAAGACGGCGGCGAGGGTGCCGTCCACGGTGGAGTTGGTGACGATCTGGCGCATGTCCTCCGCGGAGTGCGCGGGCGCCAGCACCTTGCCCTGCTCCAACGCGTCGGCGTACCGCTCCCGCTGGGCGAAGAAGCCGACCCGGGGGTCGTCGGAGAAGATCTTCTGCCAGCCGGCGGTCACCGTCACCACGACGTCCCAGAGCAGCGGGACTCCGGTGACCCAGGCCCAGCGCCACCGCCCCTGCTTGACCAGCACGGTGGTGCACAACGCCAGCGCGAGGGCGGCGAGCAGCTGGTTGGCGATGCCGAAGAGCGGGAAGAGCTGGTTGATCCCGCCGAGCGGGTCGCTCACGCCGGCCAGCAGGAAGTAGCCCCAGCCCGCCACCATGAGCGTGCTGCACAGCCAGATGCCGGGCTTCCAGCCGACGTCGCGCATCGGCTTCCACACGTTGCCGAGCGCGTCCTGGAGCATGAACCGGCCCACACGGGTGCCCGCGTCGACGGTCGTGAGGATGAACAGCGCCTCGAACATGATCGCGAAGTGGTACCAGTAGGCACGCACCGCGTCACCGCCGATGGCCTCGGACAGCAGGTGGGACAGGCCGAGGGCGAAGGTGGGCGCGCCGCCCGTGCGGGACTGCACGGACTCCTCCCCCACGGCCGCGGCCACCTGGTGCAGGGTGTCCGGCGTGAGCGTGAACCCCAGTTCGCGCACGGCCTGCGCCGCGGACTCCGCCGTCGGACCGAGCAGCCCGGCGGGCGAGTTGACGGCGTAGTAGAGGCCGGGCTCCAGGACGCAGGCGGCGATGAGGGCCATCACGGCGACGAAGGACTCCATCAGCATGCCGCCGTAGCCGATGAGCCGGATGTGCGACTCGCGCCGGATCAGCTTGGGGGTGGTGCCGGAGGAGATCAGGGCGTGGAAGCCGGAGAGCGCACCGCAGGCCACGGTGATGAACAGGAAGGGGAACAGGCTTCCCGAGAAGACCGGTCCGGCGCCCTCGCTCGCGAAGCGCGTCACCGCGCCCGCCTTCATGACCGGGAGGGAGACGACGATGGAGACGGCCATCAGCGAGATCACGCCCACCTTCATGAAGGTGGACAGGTAGTCACGCGGGGCCAGCAACAGCCACACCGGCAGGACGCTCGCGACGAACCCGTAGCCGATCAGCAGCCAGCTCAGCGCGGTGGGCGAGAGGGTGAAGACGGCGGCCCACGCGGGCGCATCGGCGACGTGGCTGCCGCCCACCACCGCCAGCACCAGCAGGGCGGCGCCGATGACGCTGGTCTCGACGACCCGGCCGGGGCGCACCACGCGCAGCCACAAGCCCATGAACAGGGCGATGGGCACGGTCATCGCGATGGAGAAGGTGCCCCACGGTGAGCCCGCCAGGGCATTGACGACGACGAGCGCCAGCACGGAGAGCAGGATGACCATGATGGCGAGCACCGCGACGATGGCCGCGACCCCGCCGATCGGGCCGATCTCGTCCCGGGCCATCTGGCCCAGGCCGCGTCCGTCACGGCGGGTGGACAGGAACAGTGTCGTCATGTCCTGCACGGCGCCGGCGAAGACCGCGCCGACGACGATCCACAGCACGCCGGGCAGGTAGCCCATCTGCGCGGCGAGCACGGGGCCGACGAGGGGGCCGGCCCCCGCGATCGCCGCGAAGTGGTGGCCGAACAGCACGCCCTTGCTCGTCGGCACGTAGTCGACGCCGTCCTGGAGGCGTTCGGCAGGCGTGGTGCGGGAGTCGTCCGTGCGCAGCACGCGGCGGGCGATCCAGCGCGCGTAGAAGCGGTAGGCGACGGCGTACGAACACAGGGCGGCGACCAGCAGCCAGACGGCGCTGATCTCCTCCCCGCGGGCCAGCGCCAGCACCGCCCACGCGGTGGTCGCCGCGAGGGTCACGGCGCCCCAGGCCGCGACGCGCAGGGCGCGGCCCCGCACCCGGCTCCCGGGGCCGGCCGAGCGGGGTTTCATCGTTTCCATGGGGAACTGCCTTTCGACGGAGCGCGGGGGTAGCGGCTCGGCGGAGGTCCTGGACAGGCGCTGCAGCAGGGCGGTGACCGCCGCGCTCAGCAGGCAGACGGCGAAGTGCAGGACGTAGAAGAGGGGGATCCCGAACAGCCGGGGCCGGTCGGGCGGCAGTGCGAGCGTCGCCGCGGCGGCGGCCACCGGCAGGACCAGCAGGGCGCACCGGGCCGCAAGCCGCGACGACCGCCGCCGGGTCCCGGCGGACCCGTCTCGCGCAGACTCCCGTGCCACAACCGCACCCTCCATGTCGTTGACGAGTCCGGCAGCGACGGCCCGAGGCGGACGGGACGTGGCCGGCGAAGAAGACGGGAGTACGCGAAGAGGCGGTCCGGCACAGTGCGGCGCGTGGGCGCGGACTCCCGCCGAGCGCGGCGGCGGGGGCGATCTACGCGCTCCGGCCGACGGCTACGGATGTTGGTTGCCCGCCTCGGGCGGAGGGTTTACGCCGATGCCGGGTCGGCGGGGTGGCGTGGGTCACATCCACCCCGCCGAACCCCGTGTTTCACCGGGTAGGAGGCAGGCCCGGGCATCGGCGATCTCGCGGCGCGGGACCTGGCGGGGATCCTTGACCCTCCCTGGAGGGACACCTAAAGTACCGCTCAGCAGAATTTGTTTTCCGGAATGTGGAATTAGCAAGGCGAGGGGGGCTCCACGCCGAGCGGCTCAGGGCACAGACTCCGGGTGCGGGATCCGGGCTCATCACCCGGCGCACGGCCCGGACCGACCGTCCCGGACCGACCGTCCCGGACAGACCGTCCTGGGCGCCCGGCCACACCAGCCGGCACGCCGCCGCCGCTCCCCCGCCCTGAACCGAGGGGGCACCATCAGACACGCGATCGCCGCGGGATTCGTCCTCGTCGTCGGCTGCGCCGTGCTGGCCGGGGCCCGCCGCCCGCCGTCCGACGAACTGCCGCACCCCGTCCACTGGGCGCTGGGCGGCCGCGGCCTCGGCACCGCGGCCACCTGCCTCCTGCTCGGCGGCACCATCTACACGTCGTACACCTACATCGCCGTGCCGGGCCTCATGTTCGGCACCGGCGGGCTGGCCCTGTACGCCCTCGTCTACACCATGCTGCTCTCGCCCCTGATCATGATCCTGCTGCCCCGGCTGCGCGAGATCGGCGCGAAGCACGACCTGATCACCGCCGCCGATTACGTGCGCCTGCGGCACGGCTCCCACCCCCTGGCCCTCGCGACGGCCCTGACCTGCATCCTGGCGACGATGCCCTACCTGGGGCTCCAGGTCGTGGGCATGACCGCCGTGCTGCGCTCCGTCGGCCTGGCCCCCGACTCGGTCGCGGGCTGCGCCGTCCTCGTCGTACTGTTCCTGACCTTCGCCCTGGTGACCCGGCCCGGGGGCCTGCGCGCCTGCGCGCGGATCTCGCTGGTCAAGGCGGTCCTCATCGGCGCCGCCGTCGTCGTGCTGCTCGCGCTCACCCTCGCCCGGCTCGGATCACCGGGGCACATCTTCCAACTCGCGGGCGGGCGCGGCGCGGCGATGGGTGAGTCCTTCGGCGTACCGCCCCAGAACTTCACGGCGTACGCCACCCTCGCCCTCGGGTCCGCGCTCGCCCAGCTCATGTACCCCCAGGTCCTCCTGGTCGCCATGGCCAGCAAGTCGAAGGACACGCTCCGGGCGGCCACCACCTTCCTGCCCGCCTGGAGCATGACGCTCGGCGTCTGGGCCTTCTTCGGGGTCGCCGCGTTCGCCGCGGGGATACGGACGGCGGCCGGCCACGGCGAACTGGCCGTGCCCGCCCTCATCCGCGCACTCGCCCCGGACTGGCTGGCCGGGCTGCTCTTCGGCGCGCTCGCCGTGGCCGGGTTACTGCCCGCCGTGGTCATGGTGATGAGCATGGCGATGCTGTTCGTGCGCAACATCTACGTCGAGTACCTCAACCCCACCGCGACCCCCAAGCACGAGGTGCGCGCCGCCCGCGGGCCCGCTCTCGCGATCATGGCGGGGGCCATCGCCTTCGCGTTGCTCATGAAGCCGCAGGACGCCATCAACCTCCATCTGCTCGGCGGCGTCTGGATCCTGCAGCTGCTGCCCGCCATCGCGGTGTCGCTGTTCACCCGCTGGTTCCACCGCCGCGCGCTGTTCCTCGGCTGGGCGGCGGGCATGGTCTCCGGCACCGGCCTGCTGGGGCTGCGCGGCTTCTCCACCGTGGTCGACATCGGCGTCGGAGCGGTGCACGCGCCGGTGTACGTCGCCGTGATCGCCCTCGCGCTCAACCTCGCCGTCGCCGCCCTGCTCACGCCGCTCTTCGACGCGCTCGGCGTGCCGCGGGGCACAGACGGCACGGCCGGCGGGGCGGCGTTCGAACGCCGCGGCTCCAAGTACGCCTTCGTCGTCGAATGAGTGAGGAACCGACTCCGTGAAACCGCTCCTGCCACGACATAGCGGCCCCCGCCCCTCCCTCGCGGCCGCCGACCAGCCGCCCCGGGACGTCGTGGTCCCGCCGCCCGCCCTTCCGGAGGCGCTCGACGAGGGCGCCACCCTCGACCTGCGCGACGCCGACCGTGAAGTGGCGATCGCCCACATCTTCGACCAGCACTACACCCGGCTGTTGCGCCTCGCGGTGCTCCTCGGAGCCGAACAGGACGCCGAGGACCTGGTCTCGGAGGCGTTCTACCAACTGCACCGCCGATGGGAGAAGTTGAAGACACCCGAGGCGGCCGCGAGCTACCTCCGCTCCATCGTCTGCAATCTGGCCCGGATGCGCATACGCCGCATCAAGGTCGTCCGCCGGCACACCTACCAGGTGCCGGACGAACTGGTCCGCTCCGCCGAGCAACAGGTCCTGCTCAACCACGACCAGCGCGAACTCGTCGCGGCATTGCGTACGCTGTCGTCGCGACAGCGACAGGCCCTCGTGCTGAAGTACTGGCTGGACCTCAAGGAGACCGAGATCGCCGAGACGATGAAGATCTCCGTCGGAGCGGTGAAGTCGCACACGGCCAGGGGCATGACCAAGCTGTCCAGTCTCGTGAAGGGAGCGGACCGATGAGCACGGACACGGAAGACCTGCTGCGCAGCACACTGAGCGACCTCGCCGCGTCGGTGCCGGGCGCCTCGGCGACGTCGTACCGCAAGGAACAGGCCCGCTGGCGCCGCCGGGAGTACCGGCGCCGGTGCGTGGTCGCGGTCCTGGTGCTCCTCATCGTGGCCGTCGTCTGCGCGATCGGCCTGATGACCCTCTCCCACGCCTCGCCGGACACCCACGTCATCTTCAACAACGGCGGCGCCGCCGGCCGGCCCGTGGTCCCCGGCCCCCTCCGCTGAGACGGACCGGGTGCGTCCGCGGACGCACCCGGGGACCGGCGATGACGTCAGTACAGGCCCATCCGGCGCGCGGTTTCCTCTCCGTGGCGCATGCGCTGGTGGGCGGCCTCCCCGAGGGAGGTGAGCACTCCGGCCACGATCGTCTCGATGACGGCGAGGGTGGGGACCAGGCTGTCGTAGGGGGAGGGGGCGGCCACCTGGGAGGGCAGGACCACGTCGGCGTGGGTGGAGGCCGGTGAGAGCCACACGTCGGTGAACAGAATGACCTTGCCGCCCTGGGACCGGACGAGTTCGGCCAGGGCGACCTTGTCCTCCTCGTAGCGCCGGTAGTCGAAGATGACCAGGACGTCGCGGCGGTGGAGAGCCGCCAGGACCGCGGTGCGTTCGACATCGCGGTCGGGCAGGAACCGGACCTCGTCCCGGGTCTGCATCAGGTGCAGTCCGAGGTAGTGGGCGAACACGTTGGTGAAGCGTCCGCCGGCCAGGGTGATGCGCCGTTTGCTGTCGGACAGGAGTTTGATCGCGTGGTCGAAGTCGTGCGGGGGCAGTTCGGTGAGGGTCTGTTGCACCGCGGCGGTGAAGACGTTGCTGCTCTGTTGGAGGAGGGGCAGGTCGTCCGGGGAGCCGTCGCCCTGGGTGCGGCCGTAGTCGGTCGCCTCGTACAGGGACAGTGGTGAGGCGTTGCGTTCGTCGAGTTCGGCCCGCAGGGCGGCTTGGAAGTCGGGGAAGCCGCGGTAGCCGAGCCGGTTGACGAGGCGCAGGACGGTGGGAGCGCTGACGGCTGCCCGTTCTGCGAGGACGGCCATGGTCTCGAATCCCGCTGAGGGGTAGCCGGCGAGCAGCACGCGGGCGACTTTGCGTTCGGCGGGGCTGACGTCGCCCAGCTTGAGGCGGATCTTGTCGGCGAGCGTGCCAGGGGCCATGCGCGGGATCTTCTTTCGCGGGGTCGAGGGGTCGAGGGGCCGAGGGGTCGGGCTGGGCGAGAGAGGGCGGATCGAGCCTACTGCCGGTGTTCGACGAGCGGGGCCGACCGGGGTACGGGACGCAATCAATCCGCCGTGACCGTTATGTGCAGACCGATCAGGGTCTGCGGGGTGGCGCCGTCCCGGGTCCACCCCGTGAAGCCCGGCCGCTTGCCGAAGGTGACCGTGAAGCGGGGTCCGCCTTCGAAGGTGTGGCCGGTCGCGGTGCGCTGGGCACTGGTGGCCGCGAGGGCGCGCGCCGTGCCGAGGAAGGAGGAGGGGACGCCCGCCGGGTTGGCGGCGGAGTGGAAGACGTCGGGGTTCACGGGCACGGGCGAGGCGGAGGACGGTACCAGGGGCCGCTTGCCGGCTGCGGGCTGGACGCGCCAGTGGGTGGGGTCGTAGCGGTCGCCGTCGGTCAGGTAGTCGTATCGCACGCCGTCAAGAGACCACGCCCCGGACGGACCGTGTCCGGCCCGCGCTCGACGCAGGTCCAGGACGGCGACGCCCTGTGGTCCGAGAACGCGTAGCCGCTCGTTCGGCGTGCGGGGTGCCTCCACGATGAGGGCGGTGTTCTCCTCCAGGGCGTAGACGCGGTCGTGACCGGTGTCGGCTGCCAGCCGCATGGCCCTGCCCTCCCGGCCGTAGGCGCCGGTGTGCGTGTCGATCAACCCGGAGCGCACGAAGCCGAAGCCGCCGGCCCGGAGGTAGCCGAGCCGGGAGGGGTCGTCGAAGTAGCCCGGGCTGCTGCCGTCGCGCAGGCCCTCGTACGAGTCGCCTCCGGTCACCATGTCGGCTCCGGCGGCGATCTGCGCTCCCGCGCTGGAGCCTGAGACGACCGCCCCGGCGGCGAGTCCGGCGCGGATCGCGGCCAGGACCTTGGAGTCGGTGTGGGCGGCGCCGTGCAGCAGGGTGGTGATGTAGCGGTACTGGTCGCCGCCACCGAAGAAGAAGCCGGTCATGGAGTTGACCTGCCGGACGACCTCGTCGGAGTCGGCGTTGGCGATGTGGTCGAGGTCGACGGGGATCCACTGGGCGTCGGCGGCGCCGTGCTGCTCGAGCAGGCCGGCGTAGTACGCGCCGTTGCACTCCGAGTTGCTGCACGTGTCCGGGTCGGCGGCGTGCGGGTCCTGGCTGGCGGGAACGGAGGAGGCGGTGATCACTCCGATCTTCGCCGAGGCGCCGCCGGCCCGCTTGATGATCTCGCCGTAGACCTGGGTGTTGTCGGCCTTCAGCCCGCCGCCGACGAGGACCAGGGAGCCCCGGTCGCCTGCGGGGTGCGGGGTGTGGGCGCCGGCCGACGGGGCGAGGGCGAGGGTGAGCAGGAGTGCGGTGCCGCCCGCCAGTGTGGTGCGGCGGGCTCCGGTCGGGACGCGCATGGGGTGCCTCCTGTGGGTGAGGGGTCGGTGGTGGCCGGGACCGCGGCGGGGTGGGCCTGCCGCGGTCCCGGCGTGGCCGGCGGCCGGGTGCGTGGTGGTGGACCGGGCTGCCGGGGCCGGGCCCGTACCGGGCGATGGGCGATGGGCGATGGGCGATGGGCGATGGGCGATGGCGCGATCGCACCGGTACGGGACGGTCGGGGGCGTCAGCCGGTGCGGCTGTCGCCGAGTTCGGCGACGAGGGACGCGAGGAGCGCGACGCGGACGGGGACGGTGGAGGTGTCCAGCCATTCCTCGGGGGTGTGGTCGGCGCCGCCGACCGGGCCGAGCCCGTCCAGGGTGGGCACGCCGATGCCCGCGATGAAGTTGGCGTCCCCCACGCCGCCCGTCGCCGAGCCGCCGAGCGGTGCCCCGAGGTCCGCGGCGATCTTCCTGGCCCGGTCGAACATGCGGCGCGAGGCGGGCGTGTCCTCCATGGGCGGGCACAGGTCCAGCTGCTCGACGGTCGCTGTGGTGCCGGGTACGGCGGGCCGTGCGGCGGCGGCCTCGATCGCGGACCTGGCCGCTCCGATGCCGGCGGCGGTGGCCGAACGCACCTCGACCCGCAGTTCGGCTTCCGGGCAGACGATGTTCGCCCGGGTCCCCGCGCGGACGACGCCGACGTTGACCGTGACGTCGTCCCAGTGGCCGTTGAGGGCCTGGAGGGCGACGATCAGGTGGCCGGCCGCCAGGGCGGCGTTCGCCCCGCGCTCCGGCTCGATGCCGGCGTGCGCCGCCCGGCCGGTGACCGTCACCCGGAAGTCGGCGACGCCCTTGCGGGCGATGACGACGTCGCCGTTCTCCCGCGCGCATTCCAGGGCGAGAGCGAAGTGGGCTCCGCAGGCTGCCGCCTCCGTCACCGGGCGACTCGCGGGTGAGCCGATCTCCTCGTCCGGTGTGGCGAGGAAGACGAGTTCGGCGTACGGCCTCGCTCCGGCCGCGTCGAGGATCTCCAGGGCGCTGAGTCCCGCGAGCAGTCCGCCCTTGTCGTCGCTGACGCCCGGCCCGCGCGCCATGCGGCCGTCGAGTGCGAAGGGCCGCAGTGTGGCGGTGCCGTCCTCGAACACGGTGTCCTGATGGGCGACGAGCAGGACACGCCTGCCCCCTTCGGCGACGGGCAGGTCCCCTCGTTTGCGGGCGAGGACCACGTCGCCGACCGGGTGCCCGTGCGTGGCGGCCGGAGCGATGCGCTCGACCTCGAATCCGAGCCTGCGGAGCCGTTCCCCGGTCCAGTCGGCCATCCGGTTCACGCCCGCGGGGCTGTACGAGCCCGAGTCGATGGCGACCAGGTGGGCCAGGTCGGCCAGGTAGCCCTCCAGGCACGCTTCGGCGTACGGGAGCAGCGCGGTGGGGCGGAGCCGCTCCCGCGAGGGGGCGGTCACAGGACCTTGGAGAGGAACGCGCGGGTGCGCTCCTGCTCGGGCTCGACGAGGACGTGGCGGGGATCGCCGGCTTCGACGACGACGCCGTCGTCCATGAAGACGGCGGTGTCGGCCACTTCGCGGGCGAAGCCGATCTCGTGGGTCACCACGACCATCGTCATGCCCTGGGCGGCGAGCGCGCGCATCACGTCCAGGACGTCGCCGACGAGCTCGGGGTCGAGCGCCGAGGTGGGCTCGTCGAAGAGCATGAGCTTGGGCTCCATGGCCAGAGCTCGGGCGATGGCGACGCGTTGCTGCTGTCCGCCGGAGAGCTGCGCCGGGTAGTGGCCGGCCCGGTCGCCGAGGCCCACCCGCTCCAGCAGGTCGTGGGCGTCGGCCCTGGCCTGCGCCTTGGTGACCCCGCGGACGTTGACCGGGGCCTCCATGACGTTCTCGAGGGCGGTCATGTGGGGGAAGAGGTTGAACCGCTGGAACACCATGCCGATGTCACGGCGTCGCGCGGCGACCTCCCGCTCCCGCAGTTCATGGAGGCGCAGGCCGCTCTGGCGGTAGCCGACCAGCTCGCCGTCGACCGCGAGCTTCCCGCCGTCCACGCGGTCGAGGTGGTTGATGCAGCGCAGGAGCGTGGATTTGCCCGAGCCGGAGGGCCCCAGCAGGCAGCACACCTGGCCGCGTTCGACGGTCAGGTCGATGCCCTTGAGGACTTCGAGCTTCCCGAAGTGTTTGCGTACGCCCTGGGCGTGGACCATGGGGACGTTCACCGGCCTGCCTCCTTGCTGTCCTTCTTCGCACGGTCCTGAGCCGAACGCACGGGTCGGCTGACGGCTCCGGCGAACATGCGGCGCATCGGCGAGGTGTGACCGTCGCGCCCGGTGCCCCGGCCGTACCGGCGCTCCAGCCACGTCTGCGGGATGCTGAGCAGGGTGACCAGGGCGAGGTACCAGAGGCTGGCGACCACGAGCATGGGGATGACCTGGTAGTTCTGCGCGTACACGTCCTGGATGTTGGACATGAGGTCGTGTGCGGAGATGATCGACACCAGGGCCGTCATCTTGAGCATGTTGATCGATTCGTTGCCCATCGGGGGGATGATCACCCGCATGGCCTGGGGCAGGACGATCCGCCGCATCGTCAGGGCCGGCCGCATGCCGAGGGAGTGGGCGGCCTCGGTCTGGCCGGGGTCCACCGACTGGATACCGGCCCGGACGATTTCCGAGGCGTAGGCGGCCTCGTTGAGTCCGAGCGCCAGCAGCGCGGCGACGGCGGGGGTGAGCAGGGAGTTCGTCTCGATCCGGAAGAAGGTGACGTCGGTGAACGGGATGCCGATCAGCACGTACTTGTAGAGGGCCGCGGCGTACCCCCAGAAGATGATCTGGACCAGCAGGGGTGTGCCCCGGAAGAACCAGACGAAGAGGGAGGACATCCCGTACAGCACGGGATTGGTCGACAGGCGCATCACCGCGACGAGCGTGCCCAGGACGAGTCCGAGAGCCATCGCCGCCGCGGTGAGCCACAGGGTGGTGACCAGCCCCGAGAAGATCAGATCGGCGAAGAGGTAGTGGCCGATGATCTCCCAGTGGAGATTGCCGTTCTTCGCCAGCGATCCGGCGACGCCGACCAGGGCGGCGACCGCCGCGAGGGCCGTGATCCAGCGGCCGTAGTGGCGCAGCGGGACGACCGTGAGCTGCTCGGGCACCGTGCGGTCGGTGTCCGCGGGAGCCGTGGTGGTGGTCATCTCTAGTCCACCGCCGCGTTCTTGGTGGCCTCCTTGACGGCGATGGAGGCGACGCCGTACTTGTCGAAGATCTTGGTGACGGTTCCGTCGTCGATCAGGGCCTGCAACGCCTTCTGGATCGCGTCACCGAGCTGCGGCAGCCGCTTGGACACGGCGATCCCGTTGGGTGAGGCCCCGTAGCCGCCCGCGGCGGCCGGGTCGTCGACGACTTCGAAGGCATTGCCGCTGTCCGCGGTCTTGGCGGTCCAGCCCGCGGCGGGCTTCGTCTGCACCTGGGCGGCCACCTTGTCGGAGCGCAGGGCGAGCTGGGCGTCGGAGTCCTTGGGGAAGGTCTGGATGTCGATCTCGGCCTTGCCCGCCGCCTTGCACTTCGTCTGGTGTTCCTTGAGCAGGTCCAGCTGGTTGGTCGCCGCCTGTACCGCGGCCTTCTTGCCGCACAGGTCGTCCAGGGTCGATATCTTCTCGGGGTTTCCCTTGACGACCATGATCCCGGAGCCGGAGACGGAGTAGTCGACGAAGTCGACGACCGCCTGCCTCTCCTTGTTGTCGGTCATGGCCGACATCGCCGCGTCGAACTTTCCGGCCTGGATGGCGGGCACGATGCCGTCGAACTTCTGCGGCGCGAAGGCGAACTTCACGCCCAGCTTCGCGCCCAGCGCCTGACCCAGGTCGTAGTCGAGACCGGTCAGTTCGGGCTTGCCTTCGGTCACGAACATCTCGAAGGGCGCGTACGGAACGTCGGTGGCCACGCGCACCACACCCGCCTCCCTGATCTCCCCGGGCAGGGCGGCGTGGAGCGCCGCGTCCTTGACGATCGTGACGCCCGCGACGGTGACGGGCGCGGTCGCCCCGGCGGCCCCGTCGGACGCGTCGTCCCCGCAGGCCGAGATCGTCATGAGGATCGCCGCGGGCAGCGCAAAGGCCGTCGACACGCGGCGGAGGGACAGGGTTGGCATCACAGGTAGCCCTCTCGGAGGTCTGTCGGCGATGGCTCCGTACGGCACCGCCCGACTGCCGAAAAATTACATGCCACCCATGCAGCTGACTAGATGTAACGCATATTTCATATCGGTAACGCCGAGAGCGAAGGCCCGCCCGCCTGGCACTTGCACGGCTTTCGACTGCTCCGACGGCAGTCCGGCCCCGCGGGGAACAGCATCCTTGCGTTACATCTTCCGCTCAGTGCGAGCCATCTGTACCTTCCGTTCCTACGCCCGCTCTCGGTGACCGCGGCCCCCCAACGCTCCGCACGGAGGATCCATGAACGCGCTCCCCCACCCCACGTCCCCCGCGACGGCCACCCCCTCCCCGATGCCACGCCGGCCCGTACGCCGTCTCGCCGCCTGCGTCACGGCCGCTCTGGCCCTCCTCGCCGGCGGGTTGGCCCAGGCGACCCCGGCCGAAGCCGCTGCCACCCGCATCCGCCTGGGCAGCTCCGCGGATGCCGGCCGATCCGGCTGGGCGGGCCCCGCCTTCACGATGAACGGGTCCGGTGGCATCGTCCCCGCATCCATGACCAAGGCCGTCGACGCCATCCGCGGCGGTACCGGTTCGCTCGACGTGGTGGTGCTCGCGGCATCGACACCGGGATCCGGCAGCAGAACCCCCGAGTGCGATGCGGTGATGCGCCTGAGCGGTGTCAACTCCTGCACCACGTGGACCCTGACCAAGGCGAGCGACGGCAACAACACGCAGGTCAACACCGACATCCGCAACGCCGAGTTCGTCTACTTCGCCGGTGGCGACCAGTGCAAGTACGCCGCCTGGAAGTCCACTGCGCTCCGCGCCTCCGTCCAGTCGGTCGTGGCCAAGGGCGGCGGCTCCGGCGGAGGCAGCGCCGGCCACCACATCAACAGCTCCGTCGTCTACGACGCATGCCGGGGCAGCATCACCTCCGCCGAGGCCCTGGCCGACCCCTACGACGCGTACGCCACGTTCACCACCGGCATGTTCGACTGGCCGCACTACGCCGCCACCATCAACGACTCCCACTTCGTCACCCGCGACCGCATGGGCCGAACCATGGCCTTCGTCGCACGTGCGCTCGAAGACGGACTCACCCCTGGCGGAAAAGCCTGGGGCGTCGGCGTCGAGGAAGGCGGCTCCCTCTTCATCGACAAGAACGGCCTGGCCACCCTCTACGGCGCCGACGCCTACGTCGTACTCGGCGACCACCGGCCCGAAAGAGCCCGCCCGGGGCAGCCGCTCACCTACTCCGACTACAAGATCTGGCGACTGACCTCCGGCCGGACCTTCGACTTCGCCAACCGCCCCACCTGCGGCTACTACCTCAAGAGCGTCACCGACGGCGTCACCGACCCCGACCCCTACAACGGCACGCCCGTCACCGGCTGCTGAACGGTGCGGTCGAAGGCCCGGCGACGGGCGCCTGGCTGCCCCTAGCGGTTCGGTTGCCTGCGAGGGGATGAGAGGTGCCCCAGGAGGCGGTCGAGCAGCGCCGCCATCTCGGCGGCAGGATCCGCGGCAGGCGGAAGACGCGGCGGGCTGCCGGATACCGCGCGCGATGCGAAGCCGGTGGCCATGTGGGGCAGGCGGGCGTCGACGACGTGCACGTCACGGCGTCGGACTTCGCGGGAGACCACTGCGAGCCAGCAGGACAGCGCCGACTTGGAGGCCGCGTAGTCGGCGGTTCCCGTCAGTGGTGCCCCGACAATGGCGCCCGTGATCGCTGCGAGGAACCCCCCGTCGCGGACCACCGGGATCGCGCCCCGGAGGACGGCCATCGGGCACAGCGCGTTGACGGTCATCAGGTGCTCGGCGACGGCGTCCGGTGTGGAGTCCGCCGTCCCGAACGCAGGAACGCCGACGGCGACCAGCACTCCGTCGAGTCCGCCGAGAGCGGCAGCCGCCCGGGGTGCCGCCCCGGCGCAGCCATCCAGGTCGTAGGCGTCGATCGGGAAGGCCGGGCAGCCGGTACGCGCGGCCAGGGAGGCCAGCCGGGCGGGGTCCCGCCCGGCCACGGCGAGCTCGGACCCGCGGGTCAGCAGGCCGTCGACGGCGTGCGTGCCAAGCTCGCCCGTGGCTCCGACCACCAGGACCCGGTGCACGACCTACCGCCCGGGCAGTTGAGCCTGCCGGGAGCCGCCGACCCGGCCCTGGCCCGTGGCGCCGGCGCCTGCGTGGCGTTGCTTCCAGTACGGGTTGTCATGAGGAAGGCCTCCGCTGACCCGGCCGTACATGCCGAAGGTCATGATGAGCAGCCCCATGAGGAAGCTGAAGATCACGTTCGTCATGCCGAAGTCGAGGACGTTACCCGGACGGCCGATGAGAAACAGGTGGACGAAGCCGCTCAGCACGAACAGCACCCCCACGGCGATGTTGACGCTCGAAGCGACGTTTCCGCCGATCAGGGCCGCGACGAAGAGAAGCAGGCCGACGATCACGGAGATGGCGCTCAGCAGGCCGTTCGTGGACATCCCGGCGATGCTGCCGGCGGTGTCGAAGGAGGAGAGGCTGTCGGCGAAACCGAGGCAGCCGAAAAGCAGGAGGAGGAGCCCGCACGCCGCGGCACCGATGCGGTAGACGCGGTTGAGGGGATGGTCGACCGGCAGTTCGTCTCGCAGGTTCATCGTCACTCCCGTGGATCGTCGCTGCACGCGTCCGGAGAACTCGAGCGTGACCGGTGGGGGACGATGACGAAAGTCGCATTGTTTCTGCAACGAATCGGGCGAAACACCGGGCGCCCGCGGCAAGGGCCGGACGTCACCTGCCGGGCAGGTTGATGTCGCAGGCGTCGACCAGCTGGTTCTCCCAGGCGGGCTCGTCCGGCAGGCCGCCGCCGGGCGGCGGCGCCCATCCGAGAACCGTCGCCGCGCAGGCTGTGGTGAGACGGTGCCACAGGCCCGCGTCGCGGAGCATGGCGTGCCGCCCGCGGTGCATGCGGATGCCGCGGACCCGGGCCCCGGCCGCGCGGGCGCGGCCGAGGTAGTTCCAGGTGTCTGCGGCGGAGGTGATCCGGTCGGTCTCGTCGTGGAGGGCCATGACCGTGCGGCCTGCAAGATGCCCGACGGGGTCGCCGGGCGGGCACCAGGGTGCCAGGGCGACGACGCCCCGGACGTGCGCGTCGTCCGCGACGCGCAGTGCCGCTCGGGCCCCCATGGAATGCCCGATCAGGACCACGGGAAGCGGCCCCGCGAGGTCCCGGAGCTCCTCCAGGGCGCGTCTGGCGTCCTGGACGGGGTCGGCCCGGTGCCCGTTCCAGCCGCGCACCCTGTACCGGACGGACGCCACCAGGACGTCCGCAAGGACGGGGTCCCGGTCCATCGCTCGGGCGAACGGCCTCATCCGCAGGCCGGGCAGGTTGAACAGGGGCGGGGGTGTGAGGGAGTCGGCGCGGCCACCGTGCAGGACGAGCACCGCCCCGGTTGCGGGCAGGAACGGCGGCTGCGGCAGCTCGAGAGCACGATGGCCCCGCGCGCTGCCGGAGTCGTTCACCGGTTCCCCCCGGGCCTGACCGGAGCGGTCTTCTTGGGGGGCAGCGGCACGAATCCGCTGGTGCGGGCGGCGTATTCGGCGTAGCCGGGACGGCCTGCCATGTGTTTCTCCAGGAGGCGCTTGCCGCTGCCGACGGTGAGCAGCAGGGTCATGAGGACCGGCGAGACCAGCACGGCGAGGGCCGGCTGCCAGGCGGTGCAGGCGATCAGGTACAGGCCCCACCAGACGAGGCTGTCCCCGAAGTAGTTGGGGTGGCGGGTCCAGGCCCACAGGCCCCGGTCCATGATCCGTCCCCGGTTGGCCGGATCCTCCTTGAACCGTGCCAGCTGATGGTCGCCGACGGCCTCGAAGCCGACGCCGAGCGCCCACACCGCGATACCGCAGAAGGCCAGGAGGTCGGGCGGTGAGGAGCTGTAGGAGGCGGCTTGGACGGGCAGGGAGATCAGCCAGACGAGGGCGGCCTGGCCGAGGTAGACGGTGCGCAGCGCGTACAGGGTCCGGTTGCCGCGGGCCTTGTCGAGGAGGGCGGTGTAGCGCGGGTCTTCGCCGTGGCCGTGGGAGCGCCTGGCGATGTGCGCCGAGAGCCGCAGCCCCCATACGACCGTCGCCGCGGCGACGAGCAGTCGGCGGCCGTCGTCGCCGTGTCCGTCGGAGAGCAGCCAGGTGACGACTGCGACGGCGCTGAAGGCGATGCCCCAGGCGATGTCGACGATGCGGTGGAGGCCGAGGCGCACGGCGACGGCGAACGTGGCCAGGAGCACCACCCCGGCCGTCGCCGCGGTGACGCCCAGGTTGGTGGCGAGGTGTGCCCAGTCGGTCCCGTTCACGACGGGCTCACCGGGGTGTACCAGGAGGTGGGGGTGGCCGGCATGGCTGCTGTCCCTTCGCGAGTGGGTCGCACGGCGAGGATCTGGTCGACGCCCATGCGGCGCTCGGCGAAGGCGAGCGATGCTCCGGCGAGGTAGAGGCGCCAGACCCGGCCGGTGGTCTCCCCGACGAGGGCTTCGACGTCGCCCCACCGCTGTTCGAGGGTGTCGCGCCAGGCGTCGATGGTGGCCGTGTAGTGCTCGCGGAGGGATTCGGTGGAGCGGACCTCCAGGCCCGCGTCCTCCAGCAGGTCCACGGTGCGGCCGACGGGGCGCATGTGCATGTCGGGGGCGATGTACGTCTCGATGAAGGCCCCGCCTCCGGGTGCGTGGGCTCCGCGGGACATCTGCTGGATCAGGAGCCGTCCCTCGGGGCGCAGCGCGTCGTGGAGCTTGGCGGTGAAGGCCGGGTATTCGGCGTCGCCGACGTGTTCGCCCATCTCGATCGCGGCGGCCGCGTCGTAGCCGCCGCCGTCGATGTGCCGCCAGTGCCGCAACTGGACGTCCACGAGATCGGCCACGCCTTCGCGTGCGGCCCGGTCGGCGACGAAGTCGCGCTGTGCGCGGGACAGGGTGACGGCGGTGACGCGCGCCTTGTGTTCCCGGGCGGCGTGCAGGGTGAGGGAGCCCCAGCCGCAGCCCACGTCGAGGAGCCTGTCGCCGGCCCGCAGCCCGAGCTTGCGGCAGGTCAGTTCGAGTTTGTCCCGCTGGGCGTCGGCGAGCGTGTAGGTGGGGTCGTCGGGGCGTGTCCAGTAGGCGCAGGAGTAGGCCATCGAGGCGTCGAGCAGGAGGGCGTAGAAGTCGTTCGAGAGGTCGTAGTGGTGGCTGATCGCGGCCCGGTCGCGGGAGGCGCTGTGCAGGGGGCCGGTCAGGCGAGCGCGCCCGTCGGGGCGCCGCGGGGGCGGCCCGGCCGCGCCCAGCCGTATGGCGAGGGCGGCGGCGGAGGCGAGCGCGGCCGGCCCGGGACGCTGTGCGGGCCGGTGGCGCACGCTCCGGCCGGCCCGTGAGAGGGCCTCGGCGAGGTCCCCGTCGACGTCCAGGTCGCCGGTGACGTAGGCCTCGGCGAGGCCGAGTTCGCCGGGCTGCCACAGCAGGCGGCGCAGGGCGTCGGGTGAGCGGAGCGTGATGAGGGGCGCGTCCGCGGGGCCGGCCTGGCTGCCGTCCCAGGCGCGGATGCGTACGGGGAGGGGGCCGGGGAGGAAGAGGCCGAGGAGGCGGGCGAGACGGTCTGCGGTGTGCCTCATGGGCGGGTCCCTTCGGTGAGGAGCAGCTGGCGCACGTCGAGGTAGCGGGAGCGGAAGCCGGCTTCCGAGTAGGCGAGGTAGAACTCCCACATGCGCTGGAAGACGGCGTCGAAGCCGAGGGTGGTGACGTGGTCGCGGCGGGCGGTGAACCGCTCGCGCCACAGACGGAGGGTCTCGGCGTAGTGCTCGCCGAAGCCGTGGTCGGCGACCGTGGCCAGTCCGGCGGCGGCGGAGTGTTCGGCGATGGCCTGCCGGGAGGGGATCAGGCCGCCGGGGAAGACGTACTTGCTGATGAAGGTGTGGGTGGCGGAGGTGTGGAGCATCCGCTGGTGGCCCATGGTGATGGCCTGCAGGGCGATCCGGCCGCCGGGGGCGAGCGCGCGTCGCAGCGCGGTGAAGTAGGTGGGCCAGTACTCGGCGCCGACCGCTTCGATCATCTCGACGCTGATCACGGCGTCGTAGCGGCCCTGGATGTCGCGGTAGTCCCGCAGCTGGACCTCCACCCGGTCGCTCAGGCCTGCCGCCGCGATCCGTTTCCGGGCCAGGTCGGCCTGTTCGGCGGAGAGGGTCAAGGTGGTGACGCGGGCGCCGCGGGCAGCGGCCCGCAGGGCGAGTTCGCCCCAGCCGGTACCGATCTCCAACAGCCGGGTGCCTTCGCCGACGTCGGCGAGGTCCAGGAGCCGGTCGATCTTGGCGTGCTGGGCGGAGGGCAGGGACTCGAAGCGGGCGGGGAAGGCCGGGAAGAGGGCGGAGGAGTAGGTGAGGGTCGGGTCGAGGAACGCGGAGAACAGGTCGTTGGACAGGTCGTAGTGGGCCTGGATGTTGTCGCGCGCCCCTGAACGGGTGTTCCGGTCGGCGGCGGGACGGGTGGGCGCCCACCGGCCGCGGAGGCGGCGCAGCGGGGCGGGGACCAGTTCGTCGACGTGGCCGGCGAGGACGGTCAGGACGCCGGCCAGGTCTTCGCTGTCCCATTCACCGGCCATGTAGGACTCGCCGAAGCCGATCAGACCATGGCGGCCGATGCGCCCGTGGAACGCGTCCGGGTCGTGGATGACCAGCCGCGGCCGGACGGCCGACGGGCGGGCGCCGGCCGCGGGTCCGGTCAGGTTCAGCTTGGCCAGTGCCCGCTCCACCAGATGTCCGGCGACGGCGGTGCGGGCGCGTGCGGTCGGCGGGAGCCGGGCCACGTCCGGCCATCGGGCGGCGTCGACGTCCGCGCGGCGGACGGCGGGCACGGTGGTCGGGGGCCGGCTGCCCTGCGTCGGCTGCGAAGGGGTCCTGGCGGTACGGGCGGCGTGCGGAGAGCGGTCCTGGGAGGCGAGGGCGGGGCGGGTCACGGCAGCATGCCTTTCTGCGGGGCCCGGCAAGGGCGGGGCTGGACGGGAAGGCCGCGGAGCAGCAGGTGGATGCCGTGGCGGCGGATGCCGGCCCAGACCGCTGCGGTCGACCAGGGTTTGCGGGCGGCGGCTGACAGCAGCGCGGCCGCGGTGGCGGGCCGGCGGCGGCCCCGGACCACCGCGGTGAACACGCGTCCGCCGTCGCCTTCCAGGTGGACGGTCAGGGCCAGGCGTTCACCGGGCGGTGCCAGCCGCATCCGGTAGCGGCCTTCGACGGCGAAGAAGGGCGAGACGTAGAACGTCTTGTCCACCACCGATTCGCCGGCCGCGTCCGGCCGCAGCAGGTAGCAGTGGCGCTGCCCGTAGGTGTTGTGGACCTCCGCGACGACGCACACCTGGGCGCCGTGGGCGTCGTGGCACCAGTACACGGTCAGCGGGTTGAAGACGTACCCGAAGACGCGGGCGTGCGCCAGCATCACCACACGCCCACCCTCCAGGTCGATGCCCTGGCCGGCGAGGAAGGCGTCGAGTCCCTCCCGGATGGAGCCCGCGGTGCCGGTGAAGTGGTCGCGGGCGTCGAAGCGGGCGAGGGGACGCAGCGCGAGGGGCAGTACCGGCAGCCGGTCGAGGTCCACGCACCACAGGTAGGTGCGGTGGCGCAGAACGTGCCGCAGGGGCGTGCGGCGGACGTGGGTGATCTCGCACGCGTACAGCGACGCGGTGCTCTGCGTGCCCACGCGATGACCGGACATGACGTCTCCTGCGGTGCGGGTCACCAGCGTGCCCCGAGGGACCGTGCGGCGGCCGCGCCGGACCGGCAGCCGTCCTCGTGGAAGCCCCAGCCGTGCCAGGCCCCGGCGTACGCGGTGACACCGGTGTTGAGGAGGGGCAGTTCCTTCTGCGCCTGGACGGAGGCGGGCGTGTAGACCGGGTGTTCGTAGACCATCCGCTCCACCACCCGGTCGGCGGGGATGCCCTCGTCACCGCCCAGGGTGACGACGTAGCCGGCGCCGGAGGGCAGCCGCTGCAGACGCTCCATGTCGTAGCTGACCCGGACGCGGTCCGTGGAGGGGGCGCAGCCGGTCATGCGGTAGTTCCAGGACGCGCGTGCGTGCGGTGAGCGGGGCAGGAGGGAGGTGTCGGTGTGCAGCACGGTGGGGTTGCGCGCGTACCGGAAGGCGTCGAGGAGCCGCTTCTCGTCCGCGGTGGGGTCCGCGAGCATCCGCAGTGCCTGATCGGGGTGGGTGGCGATGACGACGGCGTCGTACGCCTCGCCGACGCCGTCACCTGCCGTGATCAGTACGCCCCGGCCGGTGCGCCGGATGGTGTGGACCGGGCTGGAGGTGTGGATCCGCTGGAGGTGCCGGGCGGCGGCGGTGACATAGGCGGCGGATCCGCCGGTGACGGTCTTCCACTGCGGGGAGCCGGTGACGGACAGCAGGCCGTGGTGGTGCAGGAAGGCGAAGAGGTAGGCGGCCGGATAGGACAGGGCCGTCGCCGCGGGGCAGGACCACACCGCGGCGACCAGGGGAAGAGCGAAGTGACTGACGAAGTACGGGGAAAAGCCGCCCTGGCGCAGGAAGTCCCCGAAGGTCAGGTCCGGGTCCGCCCCGCGGGCCAGGAGCCGCCGGGCGCCGCGGTGGAAGACCGGCACCTCGGCCAGCAGCCGCAGGTAGCGGCCCCGCAGCGCGGCCTTCGACGCCAACAGGCCGGCGGGCCCGCGGGCGCCCGCGTACTCCAGACCGCAGCCGTCGCAGCGCACCGACATGCTCATCTCGGCGTCCTGTGTGCCGATGCCCAGCTCACGGAACAACCGCAGCAGGGTGGGGTAGGTGCGCTCGTTGTGGACGATGAACCCCGAGTCCACGGCGACCGGCTGTCCGCCGGGGCCGGGTAGTTCGCGGGTGTGGGCATGCCCGCCGAGCCGCCCGTCGGCCTCGTACAGGGTGACCTCGTGCGAGGAAGCCAGGATGTAGGCGGCGGTCAGCCCCGCCACCCCGGCCCCGACGACCGCGACTTTCCGTTCTTGCATGACCACGCTCCCACCACTCGACACTCCGCCCGGCTACTGCGCCTCACTGGTGCTTCGCAGTGGCCGGGCCGACGGATTGGAGTCGATGTGCATGCGCCGTGCCGGAAGGCTTCGCCGTCCGGGTGCCCGCCCGGCAGCCGGAAGACGCCGACGGCGTCGCGTCACCGATCGGCGGGGTGCCGGCCATGGGGGCCTCGATCTGTCGGTTCGGGGCGCCCGGTCAGGCGGGCAGGGTCATCAGGAGCAGGGGGGCGGTGGTGGGTGCGGGGGAGCCTCCGGCGGGTTCGAGGGTGAGTCCGACGGCGCCGGCGTCGGCGGGGTTGCCGGTCAGGACCACGGTGCCGTCGTGGTCGATGAGTCCGGCCGGGAGCATGGTGCCGTCGTGGTCGAGCCACAGCTGGTAGGTGCTGCCCGCGGCGGGGGCGGGGAGGTTGACGGCGGTGAAGACGGCCTTGTTCTGCCGGTCGGAGGCGACGACGGTGGTGAGCGCGCCGTTGGCGGCCTTGCCGTGGACGGTGCGTGCGTCGGGTGCCGCCAGCACGGCGCTGACGGTGTCGACCTGCTGCTGTGCCTGGCGGGCCTGCCGGCGCAGCTCCTGTCCGTTCTGTGCCTGCCATACGGCGACGCCGCCCAGTGCGACCGCGGCCACGCTGGCGGCCAGCGCCAGCGGCAGGGCCCGTCGGCGCAGGATGCCGTCGAGAGTTGATGCGCTCACCGGGGCGGGAAGCCGCGGCGGCAGCTGGCGGACGCCGTCGACGGCGTCCATGACCTGGCTCTTGATCGCCGCAGGCGGTGCCTGGGAGACCGCCGCGGCCAGGCGTGCCGCGGTCGCTTCGAATTCGGCGGCTTCCTGCCGGCATGCCTCGCAGGCTTGCAGGTGAGCGGCGAAGGCGGTGCGTTCGTCGTCCTCGAGTGCGCCCAGGGCGTAGGCGGCCACGAGGGTGTGGGCGTCGGTGGCGTGGTGTTTCACGCGGTCACCCCCATGCAGTCGCGGAGCCGGATGAGCCCGTCGCGCATGCGTGTCTTGATGGTGGGAAGCGGAGTGCTCAGGGCTTCGGCGACTTCACGGTAGGTAAGCCCCCGGTAGTAGGCCAGGGTGACGGCCTTGCGCTGCAGTTCGGTCAGGCCGCGCAGGCAGCGGCGTACCTGCTCGGACTCCAGGCGGGTCTCGACCTGTTCGGAGACCTCGTCGAAGGCCGTGGTGTGCTCGCGGGCGGCCTGCGCCCGCTCGCGGTCGGCCGTCGCCTGCGCGGAGCGGACGCGGTCCACGGCCCGCCGGTGGGCGATCGTCGCCGCCCACGTCCGGACGCTGCCGGCGTCGGAGCGGTACCGGGCGGCCTGCCGCCACAGATCGATCATGACTTCCTGGGCGACCTCCTCGGACTGCGCCCGGTCACGGACCACCTTGAGCACGATGCCGAAGACCAGCGGCGCGAGGGCGTCGTACAAGGTGGAGAACGCCTGTTTGTCGCCGTTGGCGACGTGGCGCATGACGTCGGTGAGGTCGCTGCGGTCGGCGTCGGCCGGGCGGCCGGCGCCGAAGGGGCTCGGTTGGTTCACCTGTACCGCTCCGCCCGTGGGCAGGAGGCGAAGCGGCGGCCTGGGTCGGCCGTCGGGGGGCGGGGCGTCCATCGCATGCCGGTCCTCGTGTCGTCACTCGTCCGGGACCGGACCACCCCCGAGGGACGGCCCGGCCTTTCAAACCTGTGCGTGTGTCGTCTCTTCTTCGTAGCCGACGGGCCTGCGGATGGGAGGACTCTTCGTCACCCGCAGCGCCGTCGACTAACCCGTTCGAGGGAACGCTCCGGGCGGCGACAGCACGCTGCCCCGCACCGGATCGCGGTGCAGGGCAGCGTGGTCGGTCGTCGTGCTCTCAGGACTCCCGTGTGCCCTGTTCGGCCCGCGCCTGGTCGATCAGCTCCTGGTACGGGACGCCGTCACCGGTGTCGTCCGTATCGGCCGAGCGGTCGAACAGGCTGACGGACCAGGGAACGGGGCACGGCGGTGCGTGCTCGGGCTCCGGGCACAGCAGCCGCGTGATGCGCTCCTTGATCTCCTCGGCCTGTGCGGGGGTGGCATACAGACCGAGGCGGATCTCGTGGACGCGTGGGCTCTCGGATGTCATCGGGTCGCTCTCTTCCCGGTGGGCGACGAGCGCGACTCTGGTGGTGCTACCAGATGCGCTTGGTGTCGCAGTGGCGCTTGTAGTGACCGGACGGGACGGGGATGTTGCGGGCCGCGTCCGTGACGGCGGCCTGCTCGGTGTTGCCCGTGCCGTCGGCCCGGTCGTATCCCACGACATTGTTGTCGCTGATGCGAACGATCTGGCACTGGACGGTGGCGTGCCAGAGCTTCTGTATGCCGAACTTCGCCTGCGAAGCCTCGGACACGGATACCGCGGCAGAGGACGTGCCCGTCACCGGGGCGGCCGAGGCGGTCGGGGCCAGCAGAGCGGTCGCGGCCAGGGCAAGGCCTGCAGCGGCCAGAGTGTGGGAACGGTACGTCTTGATGAGGGACATAGCAGGTCCTCCAGGGTCGGTAAGAGCAGTGCATGTTCCAAGTCCGCCGCAGGTGAGCACCAGGGCTGACCCCGGCGGTATCCCGAGACTCGCACCTCTCGTCGCCGAATTGTGTTCCGGGGGCGGGAGTTGGCAGTGCGGTGTCAGGAACCTGCCTTCGGATCCGGGTGAACCGGAAGCGTGAACCGGGTGGGCGGAATGGGCTACGTACCTCCGTGCACGCGCCTTTTGCCGAACAGGAGAACTTCATGCGCCAAGGATCCGTCGCACCGCCTCGCCCCGAACGGCGGGACGACCCTTCGACGCTGACCGTGGTGGGCACGGAACTCGCGCGCAACAAACGCGGATTCGTGTTCTGGTACCACCTCGTCTCGCCCGTGGTCATCACCATTCCTCTCTTTCTCGGGTCGCTCGGTGCGGCGGACGCGGATGCGGAACGGACCTTCGACGTGTTCCGCAACGTCACGCTGGAGTTCTGGGGGGTCCTCATTCCGATGACCGCCGGACTCGCGGCGGCCCTCTCGGTCCGGGCCGATCAGGACGCCTGGCGCCTGATGCTTTCGTACGGAGTGCCCCGCGGTCGTTACTTCGTCGGGAAGTTCGCCGCCCTGGGTGTCCTCGGCTTCGTCTCGTCGACCGTGCTCCTGTTCATGCTGGCGCTGGGCGCGCTGGTCAGCGGCCAGTTCCCCCACGGAATGGGGACGGTCGCAGCGGCCGTCTACCTGCCGTGGCTGGCGGGGCTGGCCATGACGGCGCTCGCCGTGCTGGTGGCAGTGTTGTGGGGAATGGGACCGAGCCTCGGAGCCGGCATCGCGGGACTGCTGAGCGGTGCGCTCGTCTCCGACAAGGACTTCTGGTACGCCGTCCCGTTCGCGTGGCCGATGCGGGTCGTACTGCCGTTGGCCGGCATCGGCCCGAACGGTGTACCGCTCCCGCCGGACAGCCCCGTGCACTCGATGACGGCCATCCCGCAGGCGATCGCTCTCAGCGCCGTCCTCACCGGGGTACTGCTGGTCCTGGGTACGATCCACATGAGCCGTAAGGAAATCTGATCATGTACGAGACCACGCATGGTTCGGATGACGGCGGGCGCGGCGGCATCGCCCTGTCGATCAAGGATCTGCACAAGCACTACGGGGGGCACCGCGCCCTGGACGGGGTGGACCTCACGGTCAGGGCCGGCGAGGTGTACGGCCTCCTCGGCCCCAACGGCGCCGGGAAGACGACCCTGATGAAGGCGCTGCTGGGACTGCAGCGGCCCACGTCCGGAACCATTGAGATCTTCGGCGAGCCCATCGGCCGGGAGACGCTGGCCCAGGTCGGCGCACTGATCGAAGTACCCGGCCTGTGGCCGAACCTGACGGCGGACGAGACGCTCAGGGTCCATGCCAAACTGCGCGGGGTGCCGGTGGAGTGGGCCGAACCCGCCCTGCGGGTGGTCAGGATGACCGAGGCGCGGGGTCGGAAGGTCTCGACGTATTCGCTGGGCATGCGGTGGCGGCTGGGCATCGCCGTGGCTCTGCTCGCACAGCCGCGGCTGATCGTGCTGGACGAGCCGACCAACGGCCTCGACCCGGTGGGCATCCGCGAGATGCGCGGCATCATCCGGACGTTGGCGAGCGAGGGGGCAGCCGTACTGATCGCCAGTCACCAGCTGACGGAAGTGGCACAGATCTGCGACCGGGTACAGGTGCTCGTCGCCGGCCGGACCCAGTACGAGGGCCCGTTGGACGGGCTGGCGAGGGACGGTGACCTGGAGGCCGGGTTCTTCCAGTTGCTGGAAGGCGCCGACATGAAGATCCGTTGACCGAAGGCCGCCGGGTGGGGGTATCCAGTACCCCCACCCGGCGGCCCGTCGGACCGAGGAGCGGTCAGGCGGGCATCGACGCCATCACCATCAGCTCGGTGCGGCCGCGGACGCCGACCTCGTTGTAGAGCTGTCGAATACGGCGGTACATCGACCGCTCGGAACAGTAGTGACGGCGGGCGATCTCGGCGACCGTCATGGGCGTACAGAGCAGGCGCATGAGTTCCGCATCCTGAACAGGGCGGCCCTGCCTCGTGGCCGGCGCCGGCAGCCGGGCCGGGCCGTGGTCACGAGGGGTACCGCCGGCCTGTGGGGAGCCGGGTGCTGTCGGGGTGGGGCACGTACGAGGTTGGAAATGCGTGTGGAACTGGGCGAAGAGAAGCTCGAGCTGCCGCTCGGCGGGTATCGCGAGGTTGAGTACGAACTTCGCTCCCGACCTGATGGCGCCGTAGGTGAGATGTCCCGTGACGTCGTCGGTGACGGCGGTGATCAGGGACAGCGGATGACGCATCCGGATGGTGCGTATCGTCTCCGCCTGGAACTCGCTGATCACCGGGACCAGGATCGGCACGTCGATCGGTCCGGCGGCGGCAGCGGTGAGTTCCGCGTCGTCGGCGAAGTCGATACGGGACACGCCTGAGCGAAGAGCACTGAAAACCGAGGGGGCGCTCTCCGGACGGTCGAAGTGCTCCTTGAATCCGGAATGGACGATGATCCGGAACACGCGGTCGACGCGGCGTGTTCGCTTGTGTATCCGGTCGGTATTGGTGACGCGGTCGTGTGTTTGTGTTTCACGAAGCAACATCTTTTCCCCCATGATGTTTTGTTCCTTACTGTCGTGCAGGCAGTTCTCTTGCGTGCTCCCTCTGTGTGTGCGGCAGGTGCTCAGGAAGGACCGGCGGTCGGAGCCTGCTCCTGTGGGGCCCTGCAGAGCTTCAGGGTCCGGCTGAGCATGGGTCCCAGGCTGATCTCGTCCCCGTTCTCTCCCTTTGCCCGTACCGGCCGGGGATCCGCGTACCCTGCCGCGGTCGCACGGTCGTTGAGTGCGTAGACCGTCCCGTCGGGAACGGTGACGACGGCCTGGTCGCCGCCCCGGCACTCCATGACGGCGCGGTCGACGGTCAGCGGCCAGACGTGTCGCAGGTTCTCCTTCCTCACCTCTTGGCTGGTGCCCGTGGGACTGGGCAGCGGCACCGGCTTGTCCGCATCGCTCACCGCCTCACCGCCGCAGGCGGCCAGGGTGGCGACGGCGGTCACGCACGCGAGGACCAGGCCCCCGGTGCGGAAGCGGCCACCGGTACGGAAGGGTTCGGTACGGCTCATGGGGATGCCTTTCTTTTCGGAGCGGGAAGGGTCACCGGCCACTGGGGCCCGCGCTCTGCGCTGCCCGGCGGCCCGCGCCGAGCAGGGCGGCGTACCCGTCCTCCAACGAGGGTTCGACCGGATGTGCACCGGCCGGCGGACGGGGGGTGACGATGCGGTACTCGGACCCTTCGGCGGTGGCGACGGCGCTCACCACTTCCGCGTCGGCCGGGGGCCCGCCGTGGGTGCGGTGCAGATAGGTGATACCCGCGCCGAGTCCCGCGAGGGCGGACGTGGTGTCGTGGAAGACCAGCCGTCCGGCGGCGAGCACCGCCACCTCGGGGCAGGTCTGGGCCACGTCGTCCAGGATGTGTGTGGACAGCAGGACGGTGCGGTTGTGGCCGAGCCCCGCGAGGAGGGTCCGAAACCGCATCCGTTCGTGCGGGTCGAGTCCGGTGGTCGGTTCGTCGACGATCAGTACGGCCGGGTCGCCCATCAGCGCCTGTGCGATGCCGACCCGGCGTTGCATACCGCCCGAGAAGCCGGAGAGCCGGTCGCCCGCCCGGTCGCCCAGGCCGACCTCGGCGAGGCGGCTCTCGGCCTGCGCGCGCCGCTGCCGCTTGTCTTCCATGCCCTTGAGGACACCGATGTAGTCGAGGAATTCGCGAGCGGTCAGGTCCGGGTACAGGGACAGTTCCTGAGGGAGGTAGCCGAGTGAGCGCTTGGCGCCGGTGAGTCCCGCGGTCGTCGACAGATCGTGCCCGGCGACCTCCACGCGCCCCGAGGTCGGGCGCAGCACGCCGGTGAGGATCCTCAGCAGTGTGGTCTTGCCGGCGCCGTTGGCACCGAGAAGGCCCACGGTGCCCCGGTCGATGTGCAGGTCTACGGAGTCCAGTGCGCGTCGGCCTCCGCGGTACGTCTTGTTCAGCTGTTCCGTGACGATGTTCACGATGCTCCGATTCGGCGGGCACGTACGCGTGCGATGAAGTGGCCGAGCAGGTGGCAGGCGGCGGCCAGGGCGAGGACGAGGGCGAGGTTCAGCAGAGCCGTGCCGAAGGTGACGGTCGGGCGCAGGGGGCCGTCGCCCCCGCGCGTCGCCCACACCACGGGGGCGTGTGCCCAGTCGACCAGCGTGTAGCCGGCGAGCGGGGACAGCACGGTGCCCGTGGGAGTGGGGACCGGGGAGAAGCTCGGGGGGAAGTGGCAGGCCCACAGCCACACCACGACGGTGATCGCGCGGGCCGCGGCGACCGGCAGGAGCACTCCGATCAGCCCGGCGAGCGCGGTGGCCAGGAGCGCGGCGGGCAGGACGGAGGTCAGCAGCGCGGCGAGGGCGGCACCGAGGGGGGCGAACGAGCCCGAGGTGGCGGTGACCACCGTCGCGTACAGCAGGAAGAGCACGGCCACCGGGGCGAGCGCCGCGAGCATCGGCCCGGCGAGGGCGCCGGCTCCCCGGGCGAGCGGGGAGGCCGGGGTGGCGGTGAGCAGTTCGGGCAGGCCGGTGGATCCGGTGCGCCCGCGCATGCGGTCGGCGAGGGCGAGGCCCGTGCCGAGCGAGCACAGGGTCGTGACGAGCACGGCGGCGGCTCCGACCCGCGCGGCCGGGTCGTCGTGACCGGTCACCACCGGTGAGCTGCCCGCGAGGACCAGGCTGAGCAGGGTGAGGGGAAGTACGGCTCCCCATACGACCTTGCGGCGCGCGGCCATCAGGGCTTCGTAGCGGAGCGTCCACAGCAGGATGGTCACGGGGGGTCCTCGTGCTCGGGGATGAAGGAGAGGAGGGGGTCGACACGCCTACCGGTCGATCGGGTCACCCGGGCTCGCGGCGGGTGAGGAGCGGACCTGCCTCGTTGGGGGGAGTCACGGTGCGCAGGGCCAGGCCGGCCAGGACCGCTCCGCCCAGCAGGGCGGGAAGGGCCTGGGCGAGGCCCTCGGGAAGGACCCGGTCCACGAGCAGGAGTTTGGCGAGAACGGCTGCCACGACGAGGCCCGTGGCCGGTGCCGCCGATCCGGAGCGGACCGTCACGTAGACCGCCGCGCCGCTCAACAGCGCGGTCAGCCCCCACAGCTGGAGCAGCATGACCGGGGCCGCGGGGTCCAGCGGAAGGCCGACGAGTACGGCGGCGGTGAGCAGGCCGACGGCGCCGGCCGTCGCGACCGTCGCGGGCCAGGCCAGGCGTCGGGCGAGGGTCCGGGCATAGGGGGTGGGCAGGGTCAGGTGCAGCTCCGTCATCGGCTCCCGGACCACTACGGCCGCGCAGGCCAGTGCGGTCGCGGCGGGCAGCGCGGTGGACAGGAGGGTACGGCCGAGGAGCGCACCACCTGCGAATCCCGGGCCCGCGTCGTGCGTCCCGCCCACTGCCGCGTAGGCGAGCGCGGCCGCCACCAGGGGCAGTACGGCGGCTTGTTTCCCGCAGCGGCGGATCTCGTACCGCCACCGTGTTCCGGCCCGCATGGAGCATCTCCTCCCGTCCGTGACCGTGCCCCGTCACGGGGCTGTGCTCGGTACGTAGCGGTTCGGCGCTTTCCGGTTCACACGATCGTCCGCATGGAACGCACGGCCCATCCCAGAAGTGCGGCGGCGGCCAGCAGCGTCCAGGGGGTCGTGGACGCGAGCACGTCCACGACCGGGTCGGCGGGGGTGCTGAACGCGCCCCGCACGGCGCCGAACAGCCACAGGACGCCGCCCGCGGTGGCGCCGGCGGCCGGACCGAACCGGACGGACAGGGCGAGGGCGAGCGAGGTGGAGAGCAGGGCGTGGCCGAGCCAGCCGGAGACGACCGGCCACCAGCCGGGCCCGCCCACGAGGGCCGAGCAGCCCACCGCGAGGAGGAGGTCGATGCCGAGTACGAGCGTCAGCCTGGTCAGGAACACCGCGGTCGGGGAGACCGGCAGGGTGAAGAGGAGCTCACGGCGGGGGTCGCGCCGCGGCGAGGCGACGAGCAGGGCTCCGAACAGCATGAGCAGCACGGTCACGGCGCCGAAGAAGCGTGCTCCGAGGCTGATCTGTACGTGCGTGGAGGCCAGCAGGGCGGCCGTGAGGAAGCCCGCCGCGTTGAGGGCGGCCCATCGCAGCGGCATCAACGTCATCTGCTGGGCGAAGAGCTGGAGAACGAAAGCCGGCCGGAACGGAAGTCGTCCAGATCTCGCTGTGCCGTGCGCCTCCTTGCGCGCTCCCGCCGGGTGGACGGCACGCGGGCCTTCGCCGCCGGCGAGCAGCGCCGGCCCCAGGAGCACGTCGAAGGACGGTGGGGCGACGTTCACGGCGTCTGTGCGCAGTGCCTCACGGAGCACGTGCCAGGTGTCGACCCGGGTACGGCAGTCCGGGCACTGCGACACGTGCGGGGGCAGGTCGGAGGCGCCGGACCTGGCCAGCAGGGTCAGTACTTCGTCCGAGGGGTGTTCCCCGGGATGTCCGGTCATCGTCGTCCCGTTCCTTCCAACCGCTTCGCGGTGAGCATGGTGCCGAGTCTCCGCCGTGCGTGGGACATGCGGCTTTTGACAGTGCCCACCGGGATGGAGAGCACGGAGGCCACCTCCGGATAGGGCAAGTCCTCGACCAGCACCAGAGCGAGCACCTCGCGCAGGTGCTCGGGCAGCGCGCGTACGGCGGTGAGAAGTTCCGACTGCGCGGCTTCCCGCAGTACTTGGTCCTCGACGCTCGGTGCGGAGTCCGGGACGTGCAGGGCTTCGGCCAGGTCGACCGACTGTGGTCGGGAGCGGCGCAGCTGGTTGTGCGCCTGGCGCTTCGCGATGCCGAGCAGCCAGCCCCGCACGGAGGACTCGCCCCGGAAGCCCGCTGCCGAGCGCCACACCGCGAGCCAGGTCTCCTGGAGGATCTCCTCACAGACGCCCTGGTCCGAGGAGAGTCTGCGGATGAGTCGAAGCATGGCAGCGGCATGCCTCTCGTAGAGGGTCCGCAGGGCCGTCTGATCGCCGCGGGCGACGGAAGCGATCAGGGCTTCGTCCGTACACATGTCTCATACGTATCCCAAAACCTCCGACCGGTTCACCGGCCCCGACGAACTAGGTGTACTTTCCAGCCACTTTGGCAGGCCGGGCACGTGCGACCAGCCGAGGGTGTCGAGGGCCGGAGCGCCGGACGGGGGCTCTCCCACCAGCGCCGCACGCCCCTCCGGGGAGCTTCGACCCGGTCGTCGAGCGGTCCTTCCGCGTCATGGAGGCGGCCCGTCTGCACCGTCGACTTGCGTCGCGCTGCTCGGCAACTGCCACAACTGCCACGACTGCCAACCCAGTTCGACGTCCTTGAGCATCCCCGAGCCCGTGTGGTTCCGTGATCAACGGATCGCGATCCATGAACATCCAGCCACTTTCGATGAAGGAGTGTCCATGGGCCTGACCATGTCGCCCCAGCCCCAGAACAACACGAACCTCTTCGACCTCGACCTCGAGATCGGCGTCGAGAAGTCCATCGCGGGCCCGGCCATCACGAGCATTTCGTACTGCACCCCGGGCTGCACCAGCGAGGGCGGCGGCTCCGGCTGCAGCCACTGCTGCTGATCTCACGCATGCCGTACGGTCGGGCGGCTCACCGGCCGCCCGACCGTAGGCAGTTCCCGTAGATGACGTGCGTGCGCACCGCGGGCGCGCGCACGTCACCACGGACGCACCGCACGCAGGGACACGAAAGGGAAAGATCCATGGGGGAAGCAGAACCGACGGCACTGTTCGAGGCGCGGGACATCTTCCTGCACCGCGCACCGCTGGCGCAGTTCACCGGTACGGGTGCGGGACCTGCCGTCGCCGCCGCGTACGGGCCCGACCCCCAGGACCTCGAAGCCTGCGGAGCCCTCCTCTCCTCCGTACCGGCCGACCCTCGTCTCCAGGAGGCGCTGGCCCTGGCCTCGCCCAGCCTGGACGCGCTGGTCCGCCGCGTCGTCGAACGCGGACCCGCCGGCATCAGGCCGGGCCAGCTGCGCCGCGCCGCTCTCGCCGTACTCCGCTACGACATCCGGATGCGCACCAGGCCCACCCCCTTCGGCCTGTTCGCGGGCGTCTCCGTCGGCCGCTTCGACTCGGCCGCGAAAGCGGAGCGCGGAAACGACCACCGCACCCGCACCCATGCGGACATGCAGTGGCTGACCCGGATCGGGCACCGTCTCGAGCAGGACCCGGCCGTCCTCGCCGGCCTCCCCGTCCAGGCACACCAGGCGCTGGTCCCCAGGGGCGACCGTCTCGTCCTGGCCTCCCCCTCCACCCAGGGCGTGCGTCCGGGGGACAACGGCGAGGGGCGTTCCACCGTTTCGCTGCGCCGCACGCCGGTCGTCGAGCGGGCCCTCATCGAGGCCGCGTCCCCGCTGCCGTACGCCGAGCTCGTGGAACGCACCCTGGCCGCTTTCCCGGGCGCCCCGCTCGGGCGGGTGCGGGACCTGCTCGCCGAGCTGGTGCGCCAGGAGTTCCTGATCACGGGGCTGCGCCCGCCGCTGGACGGCGGCGACCCCCTGCACCACGTACTCGGTCTCCTGGCGGGCGTGGACAGGGACGCGGCAACCGTCGAGACCCGGCAGATCCATGACGGCCTGCTGATCGTCGAGCGCGAACGACAGCTGTACGACACCCGGGCCGTGGGCGAAGGGAGCGAGCAGCTGGGCCGGCTCCTCGCCGCCGCGCGAGCCGTCGAGCCGGACGACACCCCCCTGCACATCGACACCCGGACGGACTCCTCCCTCCATGTGCCGCATGACGTGCGGAACGTCATCGAGCGGGCCACGACCGTCATGTGGCACCTGTCCCGGCCCAAGCTCGGGCTCTTCTCCCTGCGTGACTTCCACCGCCGGTTCCTCGACGTGCACGGCGCCGACCGGCTCGTCCCGATCCTGGAACTCCTGGACGAGTCCACCGGTCTGGGTCCGCCCGCCGGCTATGGCTGGCCCAACAGTGAGGCCGCACCCGTCCCGCCCGCCGACCCGCGCACGGCGACCCGGGACCGCGCGCTGGCCCGCCTCGCGGCAGTGGCGCAGCGCGGTGGCCATCGGGAGATCGTCATCGGCGACGCCGACCTCGCCGAACTGTGCCACGACGGGGTGGAGGCGGCCGCCGCGGCACCCTCGGCCGGCCTGCCCAACTCCTGCGAGGTGACCGTGCAGTTGGTCGCTCCCGCAGTGGAGGCGCTTGACGAGGGTGACTTCCTGGTCTTCCTCTCACCCTCGCCGGGCTCCCACCGGGCCGGCTCGACCTTCGCCCGCTTCGCGGATCAGCACCCCGATTGGAAGCGGGAATTCACCGCCCTGCACCGTGACAACCCGGTGCACGTCCAGGACGCGGTCCCGGTGGACCTGGCGTTCCGGCCGCGCTCGGGGCGGGCCGCGAACCTCGCGCACACCGTTCCGGCGACGGGCGTGCGGATCAGCGTAGGGGTGCCGAACGTCGCGAACGGCGATGGAGGTGTCGGCCCCCGGGAACCGGGGACGCCGGGCGGCGTCGAGGAGCTCGCGCTGTCCGACATAGGCATCGGCGCCACGCTCGATCGCCTCACCGCCGTCCACCTGCCCACCGGCCGCGAACTCGTGCCGGTTCTGGGCAACATGGTGAGCGCCCCGGCCCAGGCACCCAACGCCATACGTCTCCTGTGGGAGATCGGGCTCGAAGGGCAGCGCCTGTGGGAACCGTGGAACTGGGGTCCCCTCGCGGACGCGCCCTTCGTCCCGCGCGTGCGGTACGGGCGGTTCGTGCTCGCCTGCGCCGTGTGGCGGCTCGACACCCTGCGCGCGACGGCGCGGGAACTGCGGACCCGCACCACCGAGCCGCAGGCCGGGGAATGGGCCGCCGCCGTCAGCACGTGGCGCTCGCAATGGGACGTACCGAACCGCGTGCTCGCCGTCACCGCCGACCAGCGCCTGCTCCTCGACCTCGACGACGCCTGGCACCGGGAGCTCCTCCGGGACCAGGTACTGCGCCACCCCGACCTGATCGCCCAGGAGGTCCCCGGCGAGTACGAGGGCTGGCTCGACAGCCCACTGGCCGGACACACGTCGGAACTGGTCGTTCCGATGGTGCGCCGGGACGCGGTCGCCGCGGAAGCCGACCCGACGGTCCCCGCCGCTCCCTCGGTCCCCGCTTCCTCGGTCCCCGCTCCTTCGGTCCCCTCCCCCGCCGGATTCACCCTGCGGCGTCCCTACGCGGGCAACCGCCAGCTCGCGCGCACCGTCCACGGTCTCGGAGGCGAGTGGCTCTACCTCAAGCTGTACTGCGCGGCGCGCTCCCAGGACGAGCTGATCCGTGATCACCTGCCCGAACTGGTCTCGCTCGCCGCCGGCCTCGGCTGCGACAACTGGTTCTTCATCCGCTACACCGATGCCGACGGCCACCACCTGCGGGTCCGTCTGCACGGCACCGATCCCCGTGCGCTGTGGGGCGAGGTCGCTCCCGCAGTCGGTACGCTCCTGGACCGCTGGCAGCGATCGGGGCTCGTACGCGGGCATGCGGTCGCACCCTACGATCCCGAGATCGAGCGGTACGGCGGCCCGGACGCCCGGCACCTGGCGGAGCAGGTCTTCCGGTCCGACAGCGAAGCCGCCGTCGAACTGCTCCGACTCGTCAAGAACCCCGTGCCGGCGTCCGAGGGCCCGGCGCGCTTCGAGCGGCTCGACCTCGACGATCTCGCGGTGGTCTCCTGTGCGGCCCTCGCCCACGCCTTCGGGCCGCCCGCACCCGACAACCCCCGGCTCGCGGACATGGCGGCCGACGGCGACCCCGGGGACGACGCGGCGGTGGCCTGGCTCTCGATGACGGGCACGCGCCGCGACCTGCCGTCCGCCTTCCGCTCCCGCAAGGCGCACTGGCGCCGTCTGGTCGATCCGTACGACGGCTGGACCGGGCTCGCCCCGGACCCGACGGGAGCCCGGGTGCTCGCCGTCCTCGACGAGCGCGACCGTGCGGTGCGCAGACTGGCCGACGCGGTCCGTGCGGGCGGGCCGACCCCGGAGGGACGCGTGGTGGGCAGCCTGCTCCACATGGTCTGCAACCGGCTCTTCGGCGGCGACAGCGCGCGCGAGATGACTGTCCTCGGCACGGCCCGCGGCGCGGTGCAGGACCACTTCAACCGCCGGAGGCACCAGAACTCATGACGACCGACCCACACGGCACGGACACCTCACGGTCCGCGACCGACCTCATGACCGCCGGATCCGCACCGGCCCCCCTCACCGCCGAGGCGGCCGTCGCTCTGGTGGCGTCCCGGCTCGCCGACCCCGAGCACGTCGCGAGCGTCGCCTCGCGCGAGGACAACCGCGACCCCATCTACGACGCCGTGATGTGGGGTCCGATGACGCTGGCCAACGGCCTGCCCGGCACCGCCCTGCTCTACGGCGAACTCGCCCGCTCCGACGACGCCTGGCGGCAGGCCGCCCACCGGCACCTGGCCGCCGCGGGCCGCGCCATGAACTCCGCGCCGAGCCTCGGCCTGTTCTCCGGGCCGGCGGCCCTGCTCGCGGCCGCCCAGACCTGCGCCGGACCCGAGGGGCACTACGGGTCGCTCCGCAAGAGCCTCGCCGGCTGGCTCGCCCAGGACCAGACCGACCGCCTCGACGCCTTCCGCGCCCGGGCCGGCGCCGGTACCCCCGGCGTCGACTGGGCCGCGTACGACCTCATCAACGGACTGGCGGGCACGACCCGCCTCCTGCTGGACTCGGCGAGCGACGCCGTCGAGTCCGGTCCCGCGGTCGAGGAGGCGCTCGGCCGTTCCCTGCGGCACCTGATCGCGCTCACCGAACCGGTGCGGGTCCGCGGACGGGACGTCCCCGGGTGGTGGGTCCCCGCCGAGCTCCAGGTCACCGCACGCGACCGGACGACGTACCCGCGAGGCGACTTCAACCTCGGCATGGCCCACGGCATCACCGGTCCGCTCGCCGTGCTGACCTCCGCCTACGAGAGGGGGCACGCGGACGCCGCCCTGCGCGAGGCCATCGTCCGGATCGCCGAGTGGCTCCTCGGCTGGACGCTCCACGACGAGGCCGGCCCCTACTGGCCTGCCCGCGCGAGCTGGGACGACGAAGTCGCCGACCAGCGCCCCGGCCGGCTCTTCACCCGTACCGCCTGGTGCTACGGCACCCCCGGTGTCGCGGCCGCCCTCTTCCGGGCCGGACGCGCCCTGAACCGCCCGGAGTGGACCACCGCGGCCGTCGACGCGCTGCGGGCCGCTCTGCGGCGGGACGAGTCCGACTGGGCGATCGAGGGCGCGACGCTCTGCCACGGCTACGGCGGCCTGCTGAGGATCGTCGGCCGGGTGGCCCGGGACGTCACGGACCCCCAGGCACGGGCCGAACTCGATCTGGGTCAGGCCCTGCTGCTCAGGCGGACCCTGGACTGCGCGGACCCGGATGCCCCGTTCGGCTTCCGCCACCTCATGCGGTTCGCGGCGGCGGCCCATTCGCCGGTACCGCACCGGGCCGTCGACACCGCGGGCATGCTCGAAGGAGCGGCGGGTGTCGCCCTGTGCCTTCTCCCCGTGCACGACTCCCCGCTTCCCTGGGACCGCACGCTGGGGCTCGCATGATCCGGCCGCCCCTCACACCGCGGGAAGACGACCCCGTGCACACACCCGGTCCTCCTCCCGCGCCCGTCGCGGCCTTCGAGACGACCGCTCTGGTGGTGCGGTACGGCGACGTCACCGCGGTCCAGGACGTGTCCCTCAGCTCGCCGCCCGGCCGCATCACGGCCCTCCTCGGGCCGAACGGCGCGGGAAAGTCCAGCCTGTTGGGCGTCCTGTCGACCGCCTCGCGACCCCACTCCGGACGGGTCCGCATCTTCGGGCACGACGTCGAGGAGGCGCCGATGGCCGCCCGTCGGCGGCTCGGTCTGGTCTTCCAGGAACGCACCCTGGACAAAGAGCTCTCCATCGACCGAAACCTCTGGTTCCACGCCCGCCTCTTCGGCGTGCCCCGAGCGGAGGCGCGCGCCCGCATCGACACCCTCCTCGAACGGTTCGACCTCACCGGCCGGCGCCGCCAGCCCGTCGAGGAACTCTCCGGTGGCCTCGCCCGGCGCGTCGAGATCGCGCGTGCGCTGCTGCACCGCCCGGGCCTGCTGATCCTCGACGAACCCACCAACGGCCTCGACCCGGCCGTGCGCGCCGGGGTGTGGTCCGACCTCCGGCAGCTGCGCGACGAGCTCGGCGTCACCGTCCTGTTCGCCACGCACTACATGGACGAGGCGGAGTACGCCGACGACATCGTCATCCTCCAACGCGGACGCGTCGTCCGGCACGACAGCGTCGGCCGTCTCAAGAGCAGCCTCGACTCCTCCCGCATCGTGGTGTCCTGCGCGGACGACGAAGCCGCCGCACGCCAGCTGCGCGCCGCCGGGTTCGAGCCCCTGATCGAGGACGGAGGCGTCGCGGTGCACTGCCCCGACCCGGAGGCCCGGATCGCCGACGTCGTCCGCGCCCTCGACGTACCCGGCCTGACCGTCTCCGTGCACCGCCCCTCCATGAACGACGTGTACCTCGCGGCCGCCGCCCACCCCGACAGCACCCGCCCGCCGCAGACGCAGGAGAGTGTGAGCCCCCGATGACCGTCGCCCCTGCCCCCGCTCAACCGGACGCCCGGCTTCCGCGGTACGCCCCGGACGGCACCTCGCCCCTCACCCCCGCCGACGCGCCCCTGCGAACCGCTCTGCGCGCCATCGCGGTGATCGCACACCGCGATCTGCTGCGTCAGGTGAAACGGCCCGGCGTGCTCCTCAGCCAGGCCGTGCAGATCCTGTTCTTCGTCCTCGTGTACGCGGTCGGCTTCGACGGGATGATCGGCACCGTCGGGGCCGACGGAGCGGGCGGCCCGGTGGAGTTCAGCGCATACGTCTTCCCCGGCATCATCGCCATCCAGGTCGTCTCCATCGGCATCGCCTCGGGCCAGACCTACGCCTGGGACCGCGAGTACGGCGTACTGCGCGAACTCATCGTCGCCCCCGTGCCACGGATCTGCCTCCCGCTGGGAAAGGTCGCCGCGGGAGCCGGGATGGTGACCGTGCAGAGCGTGCTGATGCTGGCCCTGTCCCCCCTCATGGGCGTCCATCTGTCTCCGCTGCGCTTCGTCGCCGCGGTCGGCTGCTACGGGCTCGCGGCCACCGTCTTCAGCGTCATCGGCCTCTGCCTGGCCACGGTCATCACGCGCGTGCAGACCCTTCAGGCAACCGTCCAGCTCGCGATGTTCCCCATGCTGTTCCTGTCCGGCTCGGTGTTCAGCCCGCAGGACGCTCCCGCCTGGCTCGGCTGGATCATGCACCTCAACCCCATGACCTATGCCGTCGACCTGGCCCGTCAGACCCTCCTCGGCAGCGGCGGCCTCCTCCCCCTCTGGGCGGACCTCGCCGTGCTCGGCGCAATCCTCCTCGCCGTCCTGGCCCTGCTGCGGCTGCGGAGCGGCCGATGACCGCCGCCGCCCGGGTGCTGGCGGGTGCGCTCGGCTGGCTGGAGACCAACCTGGAATGGTTCGCCCCCGAGCGCTGGGAGGAGCACCTGCCCCGCCGACCGTTCCCGCCCGGCACGCTCCTCGAACTCCTGGGCCTGGTGCGGCTCCTGAACCGGCCCGGCGTCCCCCCGGAGGCCGACGTCGACTTCACCCGCCGTGCCGTCGACCTGGCCGCGCGCACGGCCGCCGCGCCCTCCTTCGGCGACGGTCTGCGCAAGGCCGGCGAGCTCTTCCCCTACCACCTCAACCTCGTGGCCCTCCTCGACCTCCTCGGCCGCCCTCAGCCCACGTCGCGCAGCCGTTGCCAAGCTCTGCTGGACGCCGATGCCGGCGGCCACACCCAGCTGTACAAACCCGTCCTCAACCGTCTTGAACTGCGCTACTTCGTCGACCGAGGCGGTTTCACCGCCCCGGCGCGGCTGCCCGACGCCGAGTCGCTGTACGCCCGGAGCATCGCCGCCCTGAGCCCCGACGTCCACCAACTGACGAGCAGCGAGACGTACGCGCTGACGCACTCCGTCTTCTACGCCACCGACTTCGGGCAGCGCCCCTGCCCGGACACGCCCGGAAGCGAAGCCCTGCGAGAGGCCGTACGCGTTCTGCTCGGCGTGCATCTGGCCCGCAGGAACCTGGACCTGCTGTCCGAACTCCTGCTGTGCGCCAGGGCCCTGGGCGGCGCCACCCTGGCCTTCGAACGGCAGGGCTGGGAAGCCGTCGAAGCCGCTCAGCGCGCCGACGGTGCCGTTCCCAGCCCGGTGCACCGGCCCGCGGTCCTCGATGGCCTGACCGGGGACAAGGCCGCTGCCTATCTCTTCGGCACCTGCTACCACACCACCCTCGCGGCCGCGCTGGCCGCGGTGGTGACCCTGCGCTCCGTCCCCCCAGGACCTGATCCCGGAGTCCCGATGCCCCGCGCCGACCGCACGGAGATGCTCGCCTGGGCCAAGGAGGTCCGCACGCGCCCCCGCGCGCACGACGCGTGGCGCGAACAGCTCGACCCCCTCCTGGTGATCGCCGTGCAGGATGCCGACCCGATGCTCCTGGACGAGCTCCTGCACGCCGCCGACCACCTCGGCCTGCAGACCGCCCCCCTACCCCGCTCGGCGGCCGCGCTGCGCCTGGCCGTCGAGTGGGACTCCCCGGAACCGTAACCCCGGCTCAAGCCCTGAGGCCCCGTCAAACGAGCGTCACGAGCGTCGCTTCCCCGTCAAGCCACCGCCCGCAACGCACATGACGCTCACCGACAAACCGCATGTCAGGCGTCGTCGCGGATGGGCTCCAGGATCGCCACGCACTCCACGTGGTGGGTCATCGGGAAGAGGTCGAAAACGCGGAGGGTGCGGACCTTGTAGCCGTTCTCCTTGAAGTAGCCGAGGTCGCGGGCCAGGGCTGCCGGGTCGCACGCCACGTACGCGATGCGGCGGGCCGAGAGGCCCGCGATGTGACGGACCGTCTGCTTGCCGGCGCCGGCGCGGGGCGGGTCCAGGACGACCAGGTCGCACTCGGTGATGCCGGTCTTCGGGAGGATCTGCTCGACCTTGCCCTGCTCCACGCGGACCCGCGGGAAGTCCCCCAGGTTGTGCCGGGCGTCCTCGACCGCGCGCTTCGTCGACTCGATGCCGAGCACCGCGCCCGTGTCGCCGAGGCGTTCCGCCAGCGCGCCCGCGAAGATGCCGACGCCGCAGTACAGGTCGAGGGCCATCTCGCCCTTGCGCGGCATCAGGCCCTGCATGACGGCCTTGATCAGGGTGTCGGCGGCCTGCGGGTGGACCTGCCAGAAGCCGCCCATGCCCACGCGGTACGTACGGCCGTCGGCGCGCTCCCGTACGAAGGGGCGGCCGTGGACGCGGTGCACGCCGCCGTCCTTCTCCTCGACCCGCAGGACCGAGACCGGCTTGTCCAGCTCGACGAGCGGGAGGCGGCCGCCGGGGCGGGGGGTGAGGACGACCTGACGGTCCTGGGAGCCGGTCGCCGCGATGGCCTCGACCGTCGCCATCTGCGGCCAGTCCTGCTGCTCGATGCCCAGCTCGGTGACGCCCGGCGCCGCGATCATGCACTGGTCGATCAGCTCGATGTCGTGCGAGCGGTGCTTGCGCAGGCCGACGCGGCCGTCCTCGTCGATCGCGAACTGCACGCGGGTGCGCCACTGCGGCACCTGACCGGCCGGCAGCTTGTCGCCCTCGGCGGGCATCACCGTGCCGTCCCAGCCGGCTTCCTCCGGGGTGAGGCCGGCGAGCCGCTTCAGCTGCTCGGCGACGACCTCGCCCTTGAGCCGGCGCTGGGCACCGGGCTTCGCGTGCTGCCAGTCGCAGCCGCCGCACTTGCCGGGGCCGGCGTACGGACAGGGGGCCTCGACGCGGTCCTTGGAGGCGTCGAGCACGGTGATCGCGTCGGCGCGCAGGTAGCGGGAGTCGACGTCGCCCTCGGTGACCTTCGCGACGACCTTCTCGCCGGGCAGGGTGTGGCGGACGAACAGGACGCGGCCGTCCTCGGTGCGGGCGATGCAGTGCCCACCGTGCGCGACGGGGCCGACCTCGACCTCGTACTCCTCCCCCACCAGTGACTGCTTCTCGTTCTGCTCGGCGCTCGTCATGGTGGGAAGACTCCAAAAACCTGAAACGGGGAACGGCCGGACGACCGACCCACCAGTTTACGTGGCTCTCGTCCGGCCGTTCACCAACCGGTTCAGCGCTTCGAGGAGGACTCCTTCGGGGGCGCGGGCCTGGCGGGGCTGTCCACCGGGCCGCGGCGCACGGCGCCCGGAGCGTTCCAGTCCTGGCGCTTCTTCGCCCGCTTCTTGGCGAGCTCCGAGGACTCCAACTGGTACGGCACCGAGGTGACCATCACACCGGGCGTGAAGAGCAGCCGGCCCTTGAGTCGCAGCGCGCTCTGGTTGTGCAGCAGGTGCTCGTACCAGCGCCCGACGACGTACTCGGGGATGTAGACGCTGACCGCGTCGCGCGGGTTCTCGCTGCGCAGGCCCTTCACGTACTCGACCACCGGGCGGGTGATCTCCCGGTACGGCGAGTCGAGGATCTTGAGCGGAACGTTGATCCCGCGCCGGTCCCACTCGTCACGCAGCGCCTTGGTCTCGGCCGGGTCGACGCTGATGCTGAGCGCTTCCAGGGTGTCAGAGCGGGTCAGCTTCGCGAAGGCCAGGGCCCGCAGCGTGGGCTTGTGGACCTTGGAGACCAGGACGATGGAGTGGACCCGGGAGGGCCGCACGCTGTCGTCGCTGGGGCCCTCGGCGGCGGCGATCTCGGCGGAGACGCGGTCGTAGTGCTTGCGGATCGCGCTCATGGTGCCGTAGAAGATCAGCATGCCGAGCAGGGCCACCCACGCACCGTGGGTGAACTTGGTGGCGAGGACGATGACCAGCACCATGCCGGTGAAGAAGGCGCCGAAGGCGTTGATCGCCCGGGAGCGGTGCATCCGGCGGCGGGCGGCGACGTCGCGCTCCGACGTCAGGTGCCGGTTCCAGTGCCGGACCATGCCGATCTGGCTCAGCGTGAAGGAGACGAACACGCCGACGATGTAGAGCTGGATCAGCTTGGTCGAGTCCGCGTCGTAGATCCACACGAGCAGGATCGCGGCGCCGGCGAGGAGCACGATGCCGTTGGAGAAGGCGAGGCGGTCGCCGCGGGTGTGCAGCTGCCGCGGCAGGTAGCGGTCCTGCGCGAGGATCGAGCCGAGCAGCGGGAAGCCGTTGTAGGCGGTGTTCGCCGCCAGGAAGAGCACCAGCGCGGTGGCCGCGGCCAGCAGGACGAAGAGGAAGCTGCCGTCACCGAAGACGGCCTCGGCCACCTGCGAGATCACCGGGTTCTGGATGTACCCGGGGCCGACCGGGACGCCGTTCGCGAGCAGGTCCTCGGCGGGGTTCTCCGCCATCCTCACGTCGCTGGCCATGGCCAGGCCGATGATCCCGCAGAACATGGTGACCGCCAGGCCGCCCATGTAGGCGAGGGTGGACGCGGCGTTCTTGCTCTTCGGCTTGCGGAAGGCGGGTACGCCGTTGCTGATGGCCTCGACCCCGGTGAGGGCCGCACAGCCGGACGAGAAGGCCCTCAGCAGCAGGAAGACCATCGCGAACCCGGCCAGCCCCTGCTGCTCGGGTCGGATTTCGAGGTCGGCGGTCGGGGCCTTGAGGGTCTCGCCGAGGACGATGCCCTTCCAGGCACCCCAGGCGATCATGACGAATACGGCGGCGACGAAGACGTAGGTCGGGATCGCGAAGAGCTTGCCGGATTCCTTCACACCGCGCAGGTTCATCAGCGTGAGGAGAAGGATCATGACGGTCGCCGAGAGCGTCTTGTGCTCGATGACGAAATGCACGGCGGAGCCGAGGTTCTCGACTCCGGAGGAGATCGACACGGCGACGGTCAGGACGTAGTCGACGAGCAGGGCGCTCGCGACGGTGAGACCGGCCCTCGGTCCGAGGTTGGTGTTGGCCACCTCGTAGTCCCCGCCACCGCTCGGGTAGGCGTGGACGTTCTGGCGGTAGGACGCGACGACCGTGAACATCAGCACGACGACCGCGAGCGCGATCCATGGGCTGAACTGGTACGCCGACACGCCCGCGATCGAGAGGACCAGCAGGACCTCGCCAGGGGCATATGCCACCGAGGAGAGCGGGTCGGACGCGAAGACAGGAAGGGCGATCCGCTTGGGAAGGAGTGTTTCTCCGAGGCGGTCGCTGCGTAGCGCCCGGCCGATCAGGATCCGTTTGGGCACGTCGGTCAGTTTGGACACGCAGAGGATCGTAAGCGTTCGAAATCAGACTGACGAACCCCGCACCCCCTCACACCGCAATCCCACCGCAATTCCTCCCCGAGCGCGCCACGACTGCGCCGCAAGAGGCCCCACCGGTGACCGCCCGTGTGTAGCTTGGGCCATGGTCTGAGACCCTGTTAAACCAGAGCATGCAATGAGGCTGGGAACCAGCGAGTCGCTGACAGCCGGAAGGACGGCCGTGCACATCGTCATTATGGGCTGCGGAAGAGTGGGCTCCGCCCTCGCGCAGACCCTGGAACAGCAGGGACATACGGTCGCCGTCGTCGACCAGGACCCCACCGCATTCCGCCGGCTCGGCGCCGGATTCGGCGGTCGCCGCGTCACCGGGGTCGGCTTCGACCAGGACACCCTGAGGGAGGCGGGAATCGAGGACGCGGGCGCCTTCGCCGCCGTCAGCAGTGGTGACAATTCCAACATCATCGCCGCCCGGGTGGCCCGGGAGATGTTCGGCGTCGAGAACGTCGCCGCCCGCATCTACGACCCCAAGCGCGCCGAGGTCTACCAGCGCCTCGGCATCCCCACCGTCGCCACCGTGCGGTGGACCGCCGACCAGATGCTGCGCCGGCTGCTGCCGTCGGGCGCCGAACCGCTGTGGCGCGACCCGAGCGGTGGTGTGCAGCTCGCCGAGGTGCACACCTCCGCCGCCTGGATCGGGCACAAGGTCAGCAAGCTCCAGGAGGAGACCGGCGTCCGCGTCGCCTTCCTCACCCGCTTGGGCGAGGCCATGCTGCCCACGTCGGCGACCGTCCTCCAGGAGGGCGACCTCGTCCACGTGATGATGCGCACGGACGAGATCGACAAGGTGGAGGCGTCGTTCGCCGAAGGTCCTGAGGAGGCACACGCATGAGGGTCGCGATCGCCGGAGCAGGTGCGGTGGGTCGCTCCATCGCGGGCGAACTGCTGGAGAACGGCCACGAGGTGCTCCTGGTCGACAAGGCGCCGACCGCCATCTCGGTGGAGCGGGTGCCGCAGGCCGAGTGGCTGCTCGCCGACGCCTGCGAGATCACCTCGCTCGACGAGGCGGCGCTCCAGCGCTGCAACGTGGTCATCGCGGCGACCGGCGACGACAAGGTCAACCTCGTCGTCTCGCTGCTGGCCAAGACCGAGTACGGGGTGCCGCGCGTGGTGGCCCGTGTGAACAACCCGAAGAACGAGTGGCTCTTCAACGAGTCCTGGGGCGTCGACGTGGCCGTGTCCACGCCGCGCCTGATGTCCGCCCTGGTCGAGGAGGCCGTCAGCGTCGGCGACCTGGTGCGGCTGCTGCGCTTCAGCCACGGCGACGCCAACCTCGTCGAGCTGACCCTGCCGGCCGACTCCTCGGTCGCGGGCACCCAGATCAGCGAGATCACCTGGCCCGAGGACACCTCGCTGGTCACGATCATCCGCGGCAACCGGGTCCTCACGCCCCACGGCGAGGAGACCCTGGAGCCGGGCGACGAGCTCCTCTTCGTGGCCGCCCAGGCCCGCGAGGAGCAACTGGAGGACCTCCTCCAGGCCCGCGGCTAGCCGACCCCGGTCCCGCCGGCGCGAGGCGCACGAAGGGGCGGGCGAGACGCACGAAGGGGCGGGGGTGACCATCCGGTCACCCCCGCCCCTTCACGTCCGGCTCAGGACCCCTGCTTCTCCGCAGCGGCCTCCTTCGCCTCCCACTCCGCGATCACGTCGATCGGCGGCGGCGCCTTCGCCAGGAAGACCCAGGTGAAGTACACCGCGAGCACCATCGGCGGCAGCTTCAGCGCGATCAGCACCCAGCCCAGCTGCGTCGCGTCGCCCCACCAGTACAGCGGGAAGAGGATCGCGTACTTGGCGAGGAAGATCAGGCCCCAGGCCAGGCTGGCCTTGGTGTACGCCTTCTTGCGCCCGGGGTTGCGGGTGCGCCAGGAGAGGTTCTCCTTGAACACCGGTCCCAGGATCACGCCGAGCAGCGGGAAGCCCACGAGCGCGGAGAGCGTGAAGGCCACCCCGAGCCCGGCCCCGTAGATCATGCCCGGCAGGTAGAAGCCCTTCGGGCTGCCCGTGAAGAGGGCGAAGGCCACGCCCACGCCCACGCCGAAGACCCCGCTGAAGGCGTGCTTCACCGTGTCCTTGCGCAGCAGGCGGACGATCACCAGGAGCACCGCGACGGCGCCCGCGGCGAAGGCGGACCACTTCAGGTCCTTGTTGATCGTGTAGATCATGACGAAGAGCAGCCCGGGGAGCATCGTCTCCACGGTGCCCCGGATGCCTCCGAAGGCGTCGAAGAGCGCCGCCTGCGTCACCGCGCTCTGGTCCTCGGTCGGCGTGGCGGCGGGTTCCGGGGTGGTCGGTTTGTCGAATGACGTCACCGGTCAGTGCTCCTGTCCGAGCGGTCGGAGTTCGTACTTCGGGTTGAAGAGCACCCGACGGCCATGACTCATCGAGATGCGCCCGGAGGCGATCATGCGTCGGCCCGGCTCGATTCCCACGATCGAGCGACGCCCGAGCCAGACCACGTCCAGGGCGGCGGAGCCGTCGAAGAGCTCCGCTTCCAGCGCGGGGACGCCCGCCCGCGGCCGCAGGGTGACCGTACGCAGGGTTCCGGTCACCTTGACTATCTGGCGGTCGTGGCAGTCGCAGATCCGCGTGCACCCCGCGGCTTCTGCGTCCTCCTGCAGCTCCGCCGAATGCAGCTCCTCCTGTGAGGTGGACAGCCGCTCGATCATCCGGCGGAACCGGCCCGCCGGCCTGGCCGGCTTGGCGAGCTTCTCGGGACGCGGTTCAGCACTCATACAAAGAAGCCTACCGGCGTGCCCACTACCTCTCGAAGCGGTATCCCATGCCCGGTTCGGTGATGAAGTGCCGCGGGTGCGAGGGGTCCGCCTCCAGCTTGCGCCGCAGCTGGGCCATGTAGACCCGCAGATAGTTGGTCTCGGTGCCGTACGACGGCCCCCACACCTCCTGCAGCAGCTGCTTCTGGCCGACCAGCTTGCCGCCGTTGCGGACCAGCACCTCCAGCAGGTGCCACTCGGTCGGCGTCAGGCGTACGTCGCGCCCCTCGCGCACGGCCCTCTTCGCGGCCAGGTCCACCGTGAAGCCCTCGGTCTCCACGATCACCTCGTCCTCGCCGGAGCCGGCCGGGGGTTCGGCGCGGCGGACGGCGGCGCGCAACCGGGCCAGCAGCTCGTCCATGCCGAAGGGCTTGGTGACGTAGTCGTCGGCCCCGGCGTCCAGCGCCTCGACCTTCTCGTCGGAGGTGTGGCGGGCGGAGAGGACCAGGATCGGCACGCGGGTCCAGCCGCGCAGCCCCTTGATCACGTCGATGCCGTCCATGTCGGGCAGTCCGAGGTCGAGGACGACCACGTCGGGGTGGCGGGCCGCCGCGAGCTCCAGCGCACTCGCGCCGTCGGCCGCGGCGTCGACCTCGTACTTGCGTGCCTTCAGGTTGATCACAAGGGCTCGGACGATCTGCGGCTCGTCTTCCACCACGAGCACCCGGGTCATTGAGGTCCTGCCTTCTGTCGCGTCATCCGATCACTGGTGTGATCACGATCCGTGGGTTCGATGTGTTCCATCGGTTCGAGCGGGCCTTCCGGCACGGGTCCGGGGGGGCACCGCCCGCAGGGTGAGCACCATCGTCAGGCCTCCGCCGGGGGTGTCCTCGGCCGCCAGGGTGCCGTCCATGGCCTCGGCGAACCCGCGGGCGACCGCGAGCCCGAGGCCCACTCCGGAACCGCGCGGGGCGTCGCCGTACCGCTGGAAGGGGGCGAAGATCCGGTCCCTGGCCTCCTCGGGCACCCCCGGCCCGCGGTCGACGACCCGTACCTCGACGCGGTCGCCGAGGCAGCTGGCCGCCACCAGCACCGGTTGCCCGGGCGGGCTGTACTTGACGGCGTTCTCCACCACGTTGGCCACGGACCGCTCCAGCAGCCCCGGGTCCACCGCCACCATCGGCAGCGTCTCGGGCACGTCCAGCAGCACGCTGTCCTCCGGTACGCCGCCCAGCGCCATCGGGACCACCTCGTCGAGGTAGATCTCCCGGATGAGCGGGGTGACGGTGCCGGTCTGCAGCCGGGACATGTCGAGCAGGTTGCCCACGAGGTGGTCGAGGCGGTCGGCGCCCTCCTCGATGCCCGCCAGGAGCTCCGCCCGGTCCTGCTCGGACCACTCCACGTCGTCGGAGCGCAGGGAGCTCACGGAGGCCTTGATGGAAGCCAGCGGCGTACGGAGGTCATGGCTGACGGCGGCCAGCAGCGCGGTCCGGATCCGGTTCCCCTCGGCCAGTCGGCGGGCCTCCTCGGCCTCGCCGACCAGCCGCTGGCGGTCCAGGACCACGGCGGCCTGGGCGGCGAAGGCGCCCAGCACCCGGCGGTCCTCGGCGGGCAGGACCCGCCCGGACAGGGCCAGCGCCATGTGGTCGCCGATGGGCATGTCCACATCGGCGTCCTCGGGCCGCTCGGCGGGGCTCGGGCCGACGCTGCCGGCCGGCTTCCAGGGGTCGACGTCGTTCTCCCGCTCCAGCAGGGCCACGGACTCCATCGCGAAGGTCTCGCGCACCCGCTCCAGCAGCGCGTCCAGCGTGGTCTCGCCGCGCAGCACGCTGCCGGCCAGGAAGGAGAGGATCTCCGACTCGGCGCGCAGCCGGGCCGCCTGGTGGGTGCGCCGCGCGGCCAGGTCGACCACGGACGCCACCGACACGGCCACCCCGACGAAGACGGCGATGGCGACGATGTTCCGGGCGTCGGAGACGGCGAACCGGTGCAGCGGCGGGGCGAAGTAGTAGTTCAGCAGCAGGGAGCCGAGGGCGGCGGAGGCGAGGGCCGGCCAGAGGCCGCCGAGCAGCGCCGCCGCGACCGTCAGCGCGAGGAAGAGCAGCATGTCGTTGGCGAGGCCGGGGTCCCACGCGACGTGCGTCAGCAGCAGGCACAGCAGCGGCGGGCAGACCACGCCCACCAGCCAGCCGGCGAGGATCCGGGTCCGCCCGAGCCGGGCCGCCGAGCGGGCCACGGGCAGGCCGCGCCCCCTGGCGACCTCCTCGTGCGTGACGATGTGCACGTCGAGGTCGGGTCCGCTGTCGCGGGCCACGCTCGCGCCGACGCCGGGGCCGAAGACGTACTGCCACGAGCGCCGGCGGCTGGAGCCGAGCACGATCTGGGTGGCGTTGACTCCGCGCGCGAACTCCAGCAGCGCGTCCGGGATGTTGTCGCCGATCACATGGTGAAACGTTCCTCCCAAGTCCTCGACCAGGGTCCGCTGGACCGCGAGCTCCTTCGGCGAGGCCGCGGTCAGCCCGTCGCTGCGGGCGATGTAGACGGCGAGGATCTCGCTGCCCGAGCCCTTGGCCGCCATCCGCGAGGCGCGCCGGATGAGCGTGCGCCCCTCCGGCCCGCCGGTCAGCCCGACGACGATCCGCTCGCGCGCCTGCCAGGTCGAGCGGATGCCGTGCTCGCCCCGGTACTGCTGGAGGTACTCGTCCGCCCGGTCGGCGACCCACAGCAGCGCGAGCTCGCGCAGGGCGGTGAGGTTGCCGGGCCGGAAGTAGTTGGACAGGGCCGCGTCGACCTTCTCGGGCGTGTATATGTTCCCGTGCGCCATCCGCCGGCGCAGCGCCTGCGGCGACATGTCGACCAGCTCGATCTGGTCGGCCCGGCGGACCACCTCGTCGGGCACGGTCTCCCGCTGCCGCACCCCGGTGATCGACTCGACCACGTCCCCCAGGGACTCCAGGTGCTGGATGTTGACGGTGGACACCACGTCGATGCCGGCCCGCAGCAGCTCCTCGACGTCCTGCCAGCGCTTGGCGTTGCGCGACCCGGGCACGTTGGTGTGCGCGAGTTCGTCGACGAGCACGATGGCGGGAGCGCGGGCGAGCAGCGCGTCCACGTCCATCTCGGTGAAGGAGGCCCCGCGGTAGGCGAGGGCCTTGCGCTCCACCCGTTCGAGACCGTGCAGCATGACCTCCGTGCGCGGCCGCCCGTGGTGCTCGACGAAGCCGACGACGAGGTCCGCGCCCCGCTCCACCCTGCGGTGGCCCTCGGAGAGCATCGCGTACGTCTTGCCCACACCGGGTGCCGCGCCGAGATAAATCCTGAGCTTGCCGCGTCCCATGCGCCCATTCTCGGGGACGTCCGGGAGGTCCACGCACCGATCACCGCCCGGGCGCCGATCCCTGACGGATCCCTGACGCCGCCGCGGGCGGGGTCCTCGCGCCCGGGGGCGCGGGCGGGCGCGCGAAGGCCGGTGGGCCCCACCCCGAAGGAGTGGGGCCCACCGGCCGAAAACATGCGACGGCCCCCTGTGCGCACGGGGCCGTCCGAGGTCAGCGGACCTCGGTGATCTCCGGGCCGCGCTCCAGCTGGCCCATGCCGCCGCCGAAGCGGGAGCCTTCCTGCTCCTCCGTCTGCACGCCGTCCGGCACCATCTGGGCGTCGTTCGGCAGCTTCAGGACGATCGGGTCGCGGGGGGCCATCGGGCCGTCGCCGCGGACGACGACGGTGTCCCGGAAGATCTGCTCCAGCACGCCCGCCGACTCGGGGCGCACCGCGCCCTGGCCGGAGATGACGCCGCGCAGGAACCAGCGCGGACCGTCGACGCCGACGAAGCGGACCAGCTGGGCGCCGGTCTGTCCGTCCGGGAGCGGTACGGGCACCTGTGCGCGCAGCTCCCAGCCCAGCGAACCCTGGGCCTCGTCGATGATGCCGCCCTGCTGGGTGATGCCCGCGGCGATCTCTTCGCGGACCTCGCCCCAGATGCCTTCCTTCTTGGGCGCGGCGAAGGCCTGCAGCTGCACGGCGCTGTCGCCCAGGACCACGGTCGCGGCCACGATCGCGTCACCCGCGACCTCGACGCGCAGTTCCATGCCCTCGACACCGGGTACGAGGATGCCGCCCAGGTCGACCCGGCCGTCGGCCGGGTTCCCGAGCACCTCGGAGATGTCCCACGGGCCGTCGGGCCGCGGGGCGGGAGGCAGGTTCACGCGGCGCGGCGTGGCAGCGCCGTCCTGCTCGCCCGCGTCGTCCGGCTCACCCGAGCCGACGCCGTCTACGACCTGCTCGGCCGCGCCGCCGTCCTGGGCGGAGTCGTTCTTCTTGCGACGTCCGAACACGTCACTGTCCTTCCCGGTCGGTTACGACCGAAGCGTAGCCATTCCCACCCTGCTGACCAGCCCCGGATCCGGCCACGGCCGCATGACCGCCGGTGGAGCCGAAACCCCCCTCGGCCCGGGCCGAGCCGGGAAGTTCCGCCACCTCGTGGAAGCGCACCTTCTCGACCCGCTGGACAACCAGCTGGGCAATGCGGTCGAAACGCTCGAACCGGACGCTCTCGCGTGGGTCGAGATTGACCACGATCACCTTGATCTCCCCACGGTACCCGGCATCCACCGTCCCCGGGGCATTCACGAGGGCGAGCCCGCAGCGTGCGGCCAGGCCGGACCTGGGGTGCACGAAGGCCGCGTACCCGTCGGGCAGGGCGATGGACACTCCGGTGGGCAGTACGGCGCGCTCGCCGGGTGCCAGCTCGGCGGCCCGGGTCGTCACCAGGTCGCAGCCGGCGTCGCCGGGGTGGCCGTACGCCGGAATGGGGACCTCCGGATCGACGCGGCGGATCAGCACGTCGACCTCATGGCGGGGTCCGTTGGGGTTCAGGGACATCAGGGGTTCACCTCGAAGGCGCGTGCGCGCCTGACCTGGTCCGGGTCGGCCATCGCCGCCCGGATCTCCTCGGGCCGTCCGTTGTCGATGAAGTGGTCGACCTTCACCTCGATGAAGAGGGCGTCGGCGCGCACGGCGACCGGGCCCTGCGGACCGCCTATTCGGCCGACGGCGGTGCAGTAGATCTTCCGTCCGGCGACGGCGGTGACCTCGGCCTCCAGGTACAGCACGGTGCCGACGGGCACGGGCCGTACGAAGTCGGTCTCCAGCCGCCCCGTCACCGCGATGACGCGCAGCAGCCAGTTCAGGGAGCCCAGCGTCTCGTCGAGCGCGGTGGCGAGCACCCCGCCGTGGGCGAGGCCGGGAGCGCCCTGGTGTGCGGACCTGACGGTGAACTCGGCGGTGATGCGCACGCCCTCACCCGCGCGGGCCTCCAGGTGGAGGCCGTGCGGCTGGCCCCCGCCGCAGCCGAAACAGTGCTCGTAGTGCGCACCGAGGAGCTCGCCGGGTGCCGGGGCGTCGGGGTGCCGGACCGGCGCGGTGGCGTCGGCCGGGGGCGTCAACGCTGTGTTTCGTCCACTCACAGCCGCAGACCTTACCCGCGCGGCTGCCCACCGCTCGCCTCGTGGCAGGCTTGAGCTCATGCAGCTCTCCCCCGCGCACCACGACGAACGCCTGACCGCTCCCCGTTCCTGGTGGGCCATCGCCGTACTGACCGGCCTCGCGTGCGCGCTGATGCTGCTGCCGCTGGGCACGATGCCGCTGCTGGCGGGCCTGGTCGGGGGCACCGCGCTGAGCGGACTGCTGGTGAGCTCGTACGGTTCCGCGCGCGTGCGCGTGGTGAACGGGGCGCTGGCGGTCGGCGAGGCACGGATCCCGGTGACCGCGCTGGGTGAGCCGGAGGTGCTGGACGCCGAGGAGTCGCGCGCCTGGCGCACGCACAAGGCGGACACGCGCGCCTTCATGCTGCTGCGCAGTTACGTGCCGACCGCGGTCCGCGTCGAGGTCACCGACCCGGCGGACCCCACCCCGTACGTGTACGTCTCCACCCGCGAGCCCGGGGCCCTGGTCGCGGCGATCCGCGCGGCGAAGGCCCGGGCGGTCCCGGCCGAGTAGCGCCCGCGAGCCCGGCTGCGGCCGGCCTCAGCCGTGGCTTTCGGGATCCCCACCCTCGAGTGCGGCCCTGGTGGCCTCGGGAAGGGGCTGTGTGGGCTGCTCCAGGGGCGGCAGGGCGGGCAGGGCGTCCCACGCCACGGCCCTGGTGCGCAGGTCGCCACGGACCTTCTCGGCGAGTTTGCGGGTGTCGCGCCGGTTCATGACCGCGCCGACGGCGGCGCCCACCATGAACGGCATCAGGTTCGGCAGGTTGCGGAACATCCGCTTCATGATCTGCTGGCGCAGTTCGCGCTTCATCTGGCCGCCGAGCGCGGCGTTCAGCGTGGTCGGCTTGGTCAGGTCGACCCCGCGCTCCTCCGTCCAGGAGGTCAGGTAGGCGTAGCTGCGCTGTACGAGGGTGCCGGGCGCGCGGAGCCCGTAGACCTCGTGGAGTTCGGCGATGAGCTTCAGCTCGATCGCGGCGACCCCGGTGATCTCCGCCGCCAGCTCCGCCGGCATCGCGGGCGGGACGGGCAGCATGGCCGCCGCGCCGATCCCGGCGCCGACGGTGGAGGTGGCGTTGGCCGCGCCCGAGATCAGCTTGTCGGCAAGCTGCTCGGGGTCCAGGCCCGGGAACTGCGCGCGCAGGGTCGCGAGGTCCCGAACCGGAACGCGCGGTGCGTTCTCGATGACCCTCTCGGTGATGTACAGGGCGGCGTGTCTGACACCTTCGCCGCCCTTGCGTACACCCTTCTTGACGGCTTGCAGCCGACGGGCCCCGGGCCTGGGCCGGGCCCCCTCGCCGGGCTCTGTGACCGACGGCACCGCCGGGGCGGTGTCGGAGGGCACGGCGATCACTTCACTGGCGGAGCCGCCGGGGGCTCCGGAACCCGTTTCCGGGTCCGGGGGTGCCACCTGCGCCTCCGCCTGATCACCAGACTTCCGGAAGCGTCGCTTCCGAAAGGGTGTCGAGCCAGCCACGGCCGACGCCTCTCAGTCGCAGTCGCGACAGATCGGCTGACCGTTCTTCTCACGTGCCAGCTGGCTGCGGTGGTGCACCAGGAAGCAGCTCATGCAGGTGAACTCATCGGCCTGCTTGGGCAGGACCCGGACGGCCAGCTCCTCATTGGAGAGGTCCGCACCGGGAAGCTCCAGGCTCTCGGCCGAGTCGAATTCGTCCATGTCCACGGACGAGGACGACTTCTCGTTACGTCGGGCCTTCAGCTCTTCAATGCTGTCGTTGTCGACGTCGTCGTCTGTCTTGCGCGGGGTGTCGTAGTCCGTTGCCATTGTTCGCTCTCCCCCTCTGGGTGTTAGCGGTGTCTCAGCGCACGTAACGCACGAGAGGCCGGACTTGTGCCCGACCTGAGGCGGAGATTTTGCCTCACATCAAGGTCTGTTACTCAATCGACACCCAGCCGCCCACCTGAAGGGGCGATTGGCTGGGATGACGACCGGGACCGTACACGGTCCGGGGGCCGTCTTGCACAAACGCCACCCCGTGTATTTCCCGCCATATGGAGGGCCGGAAACCCGGACTTCCCGGGCTTTCCGGCCGCCCCGGGGTCACTGAACGCACATGCACCGACACTCGCCACTGTGATCGATCACACAGGAGCAATTACTTTCAGACGGCAAGCATTCAGCCAACAGCGAACACGGAGTGCCTGACTCACAAGGGAAGAGTGACACGCATCACGAGGCCACCGCCTTCCCGGGGGGTCGCCTGGATCCTTCCGCCGTGTGCGCGCGCCACGGAGCGCGCGATCGACAGACCGAGCCCGACACCCTTGTCACTGCCCGTGCGCTCCGTACGCAGCCGCCTGAAGGGCTCGAACAGGTTGTCCACCTCGTACGCGGGAACAACGGGACCTGTGTTCGATACCAGAAGGACCGCCTGGCCGTGCTGGACCTCGGTGGTGACCTCCACCCAGCCGTCCTCCGGCACGTTGTACCGGACGGCGTTCTGCACCAGGTTGAGGGCGATCCGCTCCAGCAGCACGCCGTTGCCCTGGACCACGGCCAGGGCGCGCTCGCCGCGGATCTCCACGCCCTTCGCGTCGGCCTCGCCCCGCACCTGGTCGACGGCGCGCGAGGCGACCTCCGCCAGGTCCACGGGCTTGCGCTCCACTATCTGGTTCTCGCTGCGGGCCAGCAGCAGCAGGCCCTCGACCAGCTGCTCGCTGCGCTCGTTGGTGGCGAGCAGGGTCTTCCCCAGCTGCTGGAGCTCCACCGGGGCCCCCGGATCGGAGAGGTGCACCTCCAGCAGGGTCCGGTTGATCGCGAGCGGCGTGCGCAGCTCGTGCGAGGCGTTCGCGACGAACCTCTGCTGCGCCGTGAAGGCCCGCTCCAGCCGGTCGAGCATCTCGTCGAAGGTGTCGGCGAGCTCCTTGAGCTCGTCGTCCGGCCCGTCCAGCTCGATCCGCCGGGTCAGGTCGGTGCCGACCACCCGGCGGGCGGTACGGGTGATCTTGCCCAGCGGCGAGAGCACCCGGCCGGCCATCGCGTAGCCGAAGGCGAAGGCGATGATGCTCAGCCCCAGCAGGGCCATGAGCGACCGGCTCAGCAGGTCGTCCAGGGCGTGCCGGCGCTGCTCCAGCGCGCAGGCCTTCATCGCGGTGTTGAACTGTTCGAGCTGGTTGATCCTCGACACCGGGCAGGTGGTGCTGGTGACCTGGACGTTCTGGCCGTCGACGATCTCGTACATGAGGGCGTTGCCCTGCCGCAGCGCCTGCGCCGCCAGCAGGTAGATGATCGACAGCAGCAGGATCCCCGCGATCAGGAACATCCCGCCGTAGAGCAGCGTGAGGCGTATCCGGATCGTCGGGCGCAGCCACGGGAAGGGACCCTCGGGCTGGCCGGGGTCCCAGGTCGGTTTCGGTGGCGCCGTCGGTGGCGCCGGGCTGGTTGCCACGCGGTCAGATCCGGTATCCGGAGCCGGGCACGGTGACGATGACCGGCGGCTCCCCGAGCTTGCGCCGCAGGGTCATGACCGTCACCCGTACGACGTTGGTGAACGGGTCGGTGTTCTCGTCCCAGGCCTTCTCCAGCAGCTGCTCGGCGGAGACGACGGTCCCCTCGCTGCGCATGAGGACCTCCAGCACCGCGAACTCCTTCGGCGCCAGCTGCACCTCCTTGCCCTCGCGGAACACCTCGCGCCGGTTGGGGTCCAGCTTGATCCCGGCACGCTCCAGTACGGGCGGCAGCGCGACCGTGGTGCGCCGGCCGAGGGCCCGTACGCGGGCGGTCAGCTCGGTGAAGGCGAAGGGCTTGGGCAGGTAGTCGTCCGCCCCGAGCTCCAGGCCCTCCACCCGGTCGCTGACGTCACCCGAGGCGGTCAGCATGAGCACGCGGGTGGGCATGCCGAGCTCGACGATCTTCCGGCACACGTCGTCGCCGTGCACGAGCGGGAGGTCCCGGTCGAGCACGACCACGTCGTAGTCGTTCACGCCGACCCGTTCCAGGGCGGCGGCGCCGTCGTACACGACGTCCACGGCCATGGCCTCCCGGCGCAGTCCGGTGGCCACCGCATCGGCGAGCAGCTGCTCGTCCTCGACGACGAGTACGCGCACGTCGTTTCCTTCCTCCGAGCCCAGAAGGGCACACGTGTATTGCGTCGTCCATCCTGCACGTTTCGGCCGTAAACCGGCTGTAAGGCGGCTCGCGGGCGCACTCACGGGACGGAAGTGAGGATTCCCTGGCCTGGAGAGGTTTCTGGGCCCAGAGCGCCGGGGAGGACGTCACCACACCCCATCCACTCCCTGACGGCGGACAGCCACGTGCCGCCGCCGACCCACGAAGAGGGGGCGAACCCATCATGGACGCATTCACCGCGGGTCTCCTGCAGCGCATCAGGGCCACGCAGTCGGACCTCATGCACGCCCGCGAGACGGGCGACGACTTCCTCGCGGAAGTGGAACAGGCGGAGCTGGAAGACCTCCAGCGGCTCGCCGCCGAGCACGGGGTGCCGGTCACGGCCACCGTGCCCGCCTGCTGACCTGACTTGCCGATCCGACCCGAGCCGACCTGCTGGTCCCGCACGGCTCCCGCACGGCGCGAACCCCGGCCGCCCTTCCGGCGGCCGGGGTTCGCGTGCTTCCGGCGGGCGCGGCCCGCCCGCCCCTCATCGGGCCGGGGCACCGCGGGAGCGGTCGGTCGTGCGGAGCGGTCAGTCGTGCCAGGCCCCGAACTCCTCCAGCAGCGGCTGCAACGAGGCGAAGACCGCGGGGGTGGCGGCCAGGGTCAGCTCCCCCGAGGCCCGCTCCCCCGGCCGGCCGCCCGTCAGGGCCCCCGCCTCCCGCGCGATCAGGTCGCCGGCGGCCAGGTCCCAGGGGTTCAGCCCCCGCTCGTAGTACCCGTCCAGCCGCCCGGCGGCCACGTCGCACAGGTCCAGCGCCGCCGACCCGCCCCGCCGGATGTCCCGTACGAGCGGGATGATCCGGGCCGCGATCTCGGCCTGGTGGGCCCGCCGGGCCTGCACGTACGCGAAGCCCGTGCCGAGCAGCGCCTGGTCCAGCGGCGCCGCCGGCCGGCACGCGAGGCGCGCCGTGCCCAGCCAGGCCCCGCCGCCGAGCACCGCGTGGTACGTCTCCCCGCGCATCGGCGCCGCCACGACGCCCACCACGGTCTCGCCCCCGTACTCGGCGGCGATGGACACGCCCCAGCTCGGGAGCCCGTAGAGGTAGTTCACGGTGCCGTCGAGCGGGTCGACGACCCAGCGCACCCCGCTGGTCCCCGGGGTGTCCGCGCCCTCCTCGCCCAGCAGCCCGTCCTCGGGCCGCCGTTCGGCGAGGATCCCGGTGATCAGCTTCTCCGCCGCGATGTCCATCTCGGTCACCACGTCGATCGGGCTGGACTTGGTCGCCGCCACCGCCAGATCGGCCGGCCGGCCGTCGCGCAGCAGAGCCCCGGCCTGGCGGGCGGCCTCCAGGCCCACGTCCAGCAGTTCGGCCTTCAGCTCTTCGGAGATCACGGTTCCTCTTCCTACGCGTACGGACTGTCGGCGCCCGCGGCCGCCGGCCGGGGGCTGCGCGCCGGGCAGCAGCCCACCGCGCACAGGTCGTGGCTCTGCCCCAGCGTGCCCACCCAGCACTCCGCGGGCCGCTCCCCGCGCTCCTTGGCGGCCCGCTCCAGCACGAGCTCCCGTACGGCCCCGGCGAACAGCGGATCGGCGCCGACGGTCGCGGAGCGCGCGACGGGCAGGCCCAGTTCGGCCGCCTTGGCGGTGGCCTCGGTGTCCAGGTCGTACAGGACTTCCATGTGGTCGGAGACGAAGCCGATGGGGACCATCACGACGGCGGGGACGCCCTCGGCGTGCAGGGCCTCCAGGTGGTCGCAGATGTCCGGCTCCAGCCACGGGATGTGCGGGGCGCCGCTGCGGGACTGGTAGACGAGCTGCCAGGGGTGCGCGGTCCCGGTCCGTGCGGCCACCTCGTCCGCGATCACCCGGGCGACGTCGAGGTGCTGCCTGACGTACGCGCCGCCCTCGCCGCCCCCGGTGTGGTCCTCCACGGGGCCGGAGGCGTCCGCGGCGGCCGTCGGGATGGAGTGCGTGGTGAAGGCAAGGTGGGCCCCGTCCCGGACCTCCTCGGGCAGCGCGGCGAGCGAGGCCAGCACCCCGTCGATCATGGGCTCCACGAAGCCGGGGTGGTTGAAGTAGTGCCGCAACTTGTCGACCCGCGGCAACTCCAGCCCCTCCTCGGCGAGGGTGGCCAGCGCGTCGGCGAGGTTCTCGCGGTACTGCCGGCAGCCGGAGTACGAGGCGTACGCGCTGGTCGCGAGCACCGCGATCCGGCGCCGGCCGTCGGCGACCATCTCCCGCATCACGTCGGTCAGGTACGGGGCCCAGTTCCGGTTGCCCCAGTAGACCGGCAGGTCCAGGCCGTGCCCGGCGAAGTCCTTGCGCAGCGCGTCCAGCAGCGCGCGGTTCTGCGCGTTGATCGGGCTGACCCCGCCGAAGCCGAAGTAATGCTGCCCGACTTCCTTGAGCCGCTCGCGCGGGATGCCGCGCCCGCGCGTGACGTTCTCCAGGAACGGCACGACGTCATCGGGTCCCTCGGGGCCGCCGAAGGACAGCAGCAGGAGGGCGTCGTACGGGGCGGCGGGCCCGCCGGCGGGCGGGCGGAGCTGGTCTGACATGCCCCGAATCCTGCCACCCGGCGTCCCCCGGGGAGAAGCGGCCCGGCCAGGAGCCGACCGGCCGCAAAGGTAAGTAAGCCTTAGTTCCATGTCCGGAACCTTCCCCGTGCGGGTGCCCGGTAGGCGGTCGTAACCTGTATGGGCGCACGTCGTCCCTTACGGAGGGCCCTTGCCCAGTCCCTATCGCGCCATCTTCTCGGCCCCCGGCACCAAGGGGTTCAGCGCCGCCGGCCTCATCGGCCGGCTGCCGATATCCATGGTCGGCGTGGGCACCCTCACGATGATCTCCGAGATCACCGGGCGCTACGCCATGGCCAGCGCGCTCACCGGCACGCTGGCGCTCGCCGCCGCGGTCATCGGCCCCCAGGTCTCCCGGCTCGTGGACCAGTACGGCCAGCGGCGCGTCCTGCGTCCCGCGACCCTGATCTCCGTGGCGGCGGTCACCGGGCTGCTGCTGGCCGCCGCGAACGGCCTGCCGGACTGGACGCTCTTCGTCTGCGCCGCGATCGCCGGCTGCGTGCCCAGCGTCGGCTCGATGGTCCGCGCCCGCTGGACCGTCATCTACCGCGACTCCCCGCGCGAGTTGCACACCGCGTACTCCTTCGAGTCGGTGGTGGACGAGGTCTGCTTCATCTTCGGCCCGATCCTCGCCATCGGACTGTCCACCACCTGGTTCCCGGAGGCCGGGCCGCTGATCGCCGCCGTCTGCCTGATGGTCGGCGTGTGGCTGCTCACCGCCCAGACCTCCACCGAGCCCGCCCCGCACCCGCACGACAAGAGCGCGCAACGCACCTCGGCCCTGCGCTCGCGCGGCCTGCAGGTGCTGACGTTCACCTTCGTGGCGACCGGCGCGATCTTCGGCTCCATCGACGTGGCCACCCTGGCCTTCGCGGAGGAGCAGGGCAGCAAGTCCTCGGCGAGCTTCATCCTGGCCGTCTGGGCCCTCGGATCCTGCCTGGCCGGCATCGTGTTCGGCCTACTGCATCTCAAGGGCCGGACCGAACGCCGTTGGATACTGGGCGTATGTGCGATGGCCGTGAGTATGATCCCCCTCCTACTGGCCGGGAACCTTCCGTTTCTGGCCGTGGCGCTCTTCGTCTCGGGCCTCGCCATCGCTCCCACGATGATCACCACGATGGCCCTGATCGAGGCGCACGTACCACACGCGAAGCTGACCGAGGGCATGACCTGGATCAGCACCGGCCTCGCGGTCGGGATCGCGCTCGGGTCCTCCGTGACCGGCTGGGTCGTGGACGCGGCCGGCGCGCGGACCGGGTACGTCGTCTCCATCTCGGCGGGGGTGGCCGCGGCGGCGGTTGCGTTCGCGGGATACCGCCGGCTGACGAGGCCGGCGCAAGGGGAGGAGCCCTCTAGCGATGGCGACGGCGACAGCGGGGACAGCAGGGAACAGCAGGCCGGCCACCACGTGGCATAACTGGGCGGGCAACGTCACCGCCACGCCGGCCCGCGTGGTGACCCCGGCCTCGGTCGGGGAGCTCCAGGAGGCGGTCCGCCGGGCCGCCGAAGAGGGGCTGCGGGTGAAGGCGGTCGGCACCGGCCACTCCTTCACCGCGGCCGCCGCGACCGACGGGGTGCTCGTACGCCCCCAGGCCCTGACCGGGATCCGGGCCGTCGACCGGACCGCCGGCACCGTCACGGTGGAGGCGGGCACGACCCTCAAGGACCTGAACCGGGCCCTCGCCCGGGAGGGCCTGTCGCTGACCAACATGGGCGACATCATGGAGCAGACGGTCTCCGGCGCCATCAGCACCGGCACCCACGGCACCGGCCGCGACTCGGCCTCCATCGCCGCCCAGATCCGCGGCCTGGAGCTGGTCACCGCCGACGGCCGGCTGCTCGTCTGCTCGGAGAAGGAGAACCCCGAGGTCTTCGCGGCGGCCCGGATCGGCATCGGCGCGCTCGGCATCGTCACCGCGATCACCTTCGCCGTCGAGCCGCTCTTCTTCCTGACCGCCCGTGAGGAGCCCATGGGCTTCGACCGGGTGACCGCGGAGTTCGAGGAGCACTTCGCGGAGAACGAGCACTTCGAGTTCTACTGGTTCCCGCACACCGGCAACTGCAACACCAAGCGGAACAACCGCAGCCAGGGCCCCGCCGCCCCGCCCGGACCGGTGAGCGCCTGGGTCGAGGACGAGCTCCTCTCCAACGGCCTCTTCCAGGTGGTGAACTCGCTGGGCCGCGCGGTGCCCGCCACCATCCCCTCCATCGCCCGCGTGGCCAGCCGCGCCCTGTCGGCGCGCACCTACACCGACATCCCGTACAAGGTCTTCACCAGCCCGCGGCGGGTGCGGTTCGTGGAGATGGAGTACGCCCTCCCCCGCGAGCGGGTGGTCGAGGCGCTGCGGGAGCTGCGCGCGATGGTCGACCGCTCGGGGCTGCGGATCAGCTTCCCCGTGGAGGTGCGGACGGCTCCGGCGGACGACATCGCGCTGTCGACGGCCTCCGGGCGCGAGACGGCGTACGTCGCGGTGCACATGTACCGGGGCACCCCGTACCAGGCCTACTTCACCGCGGCCGAGCGCATCTTCACCGCGCACGGCGGCCGGCCGCACTGGGGCAAGGTGCACACGCGGGACGCGGAGTACCTCGCGCGGGTCCATCCGCGGTTCGGGGAGTTCACCGCGCTGCGCGACCGCCTCGACCCGGGCCGGGTCTTCGGCAACGACTACCTGCGGCGCGTCCTGGGCGACTGAGGTCCGGCCGGAGCCGCTCGGCACCGCGTGGGCTCACGGGGCGTCAGGGAGCGCTCTGTCGCGCAGCCGGTGTCGACGCGTCAGGAGTCGGCGGCGGGGTCGGCGGCGCGGGGGTCGGCGTGGGCGTCCGCTCCGAGGGGGAGGGTCCGGGCGTCGGGCTCCCCGAACCGGAGGCGCCCGGGTCGGGACGGGGACTCCCGCTCGCGTCGCGGCCCGGGCTCGGGCTCGGGCCGCCGCCGGGCAGGGGCGAGGAGTCGGGCGTGGCCGAGGGCCCGGGGTGCCGGCCGCCCTTCCGGTCGCCGGCCGGCTCCTCCCGGGGGGTCGCGGGCCGGTCCTGGCCGGCCTTGCGGGTCCCGCCGGAGAAGAGCGTGCCGCCGCCGCTGCTGACGGCGGTGCCGGCGATCGCCTCGTAGGTGCCGAGGCCGCCGAGGGCGAGGACGAAGGCGGCTCCGGAGGCCACCGCGGTGCGCTTCCAGCCCCGTACCCGGGTGCCGTGCACGGTGGGCTCGCCGAACTCCCCGGCGGGCGCGGCCGTGTGCGGTGCCGTCACGGCAACGGCGGGGTGGCGCTCCTCACGGGGCGTCGGCACCCGGCGGGCCCCGGTCCGGGCGCTTTCGCGCAACTGGTCGCCGGTGCGCCGGAAGAGGTGCTGGATGACGGGCCCGCCCGCGGTGGCGACGACGCTGACCACGCCGGCCCCGAGGATCGTCCCGTAGACGCCCAACTTCGAGGCGAGCAGGGCCGCCGCGACGGTGGCGAGCGAGGAGCCCGCGACCTGGGCCGCGCTCAGGTCGAGCTTCTTCTCCTCGGGCGCTTCCCCGGTGTCCTGCGTGCTCTTGCGACCCGTCGACATCCCGTGTGTGTCCCGCCTCTCACGCTTCTCCTCTTTCAGCAGTTACTGACCGCCGAGCGAAGCGGATAGTTCCGTTTCGGGTGATTCTGTGAAGCAAGACACCCGAAATCGGACGCCGGGTGCAGGTGGGGCCCGACGGAGGGCAGGCCAACTCCCGCCGTCCGGGAGAAGTTCGGCGGCGCGGCGGTCCACCCAGGTGGCCCGAATGGAGTACTGTGGCGAGCCCTGGGGCCGTCCTTCCTTTCGGATGTCCGGACTCGGGAGAGGGGGCCGACTGATGGAGAACGGCACTCAAGACCGGTGATGCCGCGGTATTGCACGGGCTCCTGCTGCGCACAGTAACCGTTCGGTCACTGTGCGTGCCCAACAGGTAACCGTGCCATAACGGCGATCAAGGGCGCATGCCCGACACGCCGGTTTAACTCGGCAAGGTTGTGGCAGGCTGCACCCGGGCAGGCCACACTCGACTAGCGGAAGCAGCGACGCACGTGACGTCGGCAGGCACCACCCGGGAGGTCCCCATGCCCGAACTGCGTGTCGTGGCCGTCTCAAATGACGGCACACGACTGGTGCTCAAGGCTGGGGACAGCACGGAGTACACGCTTCCGATCGACGAACGGCTGCGGGCTGCCGTGCGCAACGACCGCGCGCGCCTGAACCAGATCGAGATCGAGGTCGAGAGCCACCTCCGCCCCCGCGACATCCAGGCCCGCATACGGGCCGGTGCCTCCGCGGAGGAGGTCGCCCAACTCGCCGGCATCCCCGTCGACCGCGTACGCCGCTTCGAGGGCCCCGTGCTCGCCGAGCGCGCCTTCATGGCCGAGCGGGCCCGCAAGACCCCCGTGCGCCGTCCCGGCGAGAACACCGGGCCGCAGCTCGGCGAGGCCGTGCAGGAGCGGCTGTCCCTGCGCGGGGCCGAGAAGGAGTCCGTGCAGTGGGACTCCTGGCGCCGCGACGACGGCACCTGGGAGGTCCTCCTCGTCTACCGCGTCGCGGGCGAGCCGCACTCGGCGAGCTGGACCTACGACCCGCCCCGCCGGCTGGTCGTGGCCGTGGACGACGAGGCCCGTTCCCTGATCGGCGAGTCCGAGGACCTGCCGGCGACGCCGGAGCCGAGCTTTCCCTTCGTGCCGAGGATCGCGCGGCTGCCGCGCGACCGCCCGCTGGACCGCGCCCTGGACCGGCAGCTGGAGCGGCCGGACAGCAGGCCGGCGCCCGCACCGGACCCGGAGGAGGAGCGGGACACCCTGACGAGCCTGCTGGAGGCCGTCCCGAGCTTCCGCGGCGACATGGTGGTCCCCGAGCGCACCGACGCCCCGGCGACGGAACCGGAAGCGGAGGAGCCGCCGGCCCCGGCCGCCTCGGCGGGCGCGGGCTCCGCGTACGCCGACGTCCTGATGCCCCGCACGGTGGCGGGCCACCGCGACCGCCTGACCGGCACCACCGACCGCCAGGCCGAGGCCGACGGGGTCCGCCCCGGGCGGCGCGCGGCGGTGCCGAGCTGGGACGAGATCGTCTTCGGCACCCGCCGCAAGAAGCAGGAGTAGCACCGCCGCCGGGGTCGGCCCGGCGGCGGCACGCCCGCCTGCGGACCCGCTACTGCGGGTCGGGTCCCGTGGCCACCGGGCGGGCCGGGTCCGAGGACCACTGCGACCAGCTGCCCGCGTAGAGGTCGGACGCGATGCCGGCCACCGCCAGCGCGAGGACCTCGTGGGCTCCGGAGACGCCCGAGCCGCAGTACACGCCCACCGGGCCGCCCCCGGCGGCGCCGAGCCCCTCGAACCGGGCGCGCAGCGCGTCCGCGGGCAGGAAGCGCCCGTCCTCGCCCACGTTCTCCGTGGTCGGCGCCGACAGCGCGCCCGGGATGTGGCCGCCGACCGGGTCGATCGGCTCCACCTCGCCCCGGTACCGCTCCCCCGCCCGGGCGTCGAGGAGTACCCCTTCGCGCGCCCGTACGGCTGCCGCGTCCGCGTCCAGCAGCCCCACCGCACCCGGAGTTGGCTTGAAATCGCCCTCCTCGGGGGTCACCCGATCGGCCGTCACCCCGCCGCCGGCCGCCGTCCACGCGGCCAATCCCCCGTCGAGGACCCGCACGTTCGGGTGACCCGTCCAGCGCAGCAGCCACCACGCACGGGCGGCCGCCCAGCCCTGGCCGCCGTCGTACACGACGACGGGCACGTCCGCCGAGACGCCGGCCCGCCGCATCACCGCGCCGAAGGCCTCCGGGTCCGGCAGCGGGTGTCGCCCGCCGGCCCCCGGCGGACCTGCCAGTTCGCGGTCGAGGTCGACGTACACCGCGCCGGGCAGGTGCCCGGCCTCGTACGCGGGCCGCTGGTCAGGGCCGCCGAGCTGCCAGCGGACGTCCAGCAGCACCGGCGGCCGGGAGCCCGCCAGCTCGGTCCTCAGTTCGGCGGCGGAGAGGATCGCATGTTTCGCAGTCATGCCGGCCATCTTCCTCCCCGCCCGGAACCGGCGTAACAAGCCCGTCATCGGTGGGGCGCACCGATCCGGTCAACTCCGTGCCGGGACCCGGCGACGCGGCGCGGTCGGGGCGCGCCGGGTCCCCCGGAGTGGAAGCATCAGCACCGGTAAGCGGCACGACGGAGGAGACGGCTGACATGACCGAGGCAGCGGAAGCAACCCGGCGCACGCCCGGTACCCCGTGCTGGGTGAGCCTCATGGTGCACGGGCTCGGGACCACCGAGGACTTCTACGCCGACCTGTTCGGGTGGGAGTACGTCCCGGGACCCGAGCAGCTCGGCCCGTACGTACGCGCCGTGCTGAACGGCCGGGAGGTGGCCGGGATCGGCGAGATGCCGCCGGACCGGCATCTTCCGGTGGCCTGGACGACGTACCTCGCCACGGACGACGCCGACGCGACCGCCGAGTCGGTGCGTTCGTGCGGCGGCACGGTCGCGGTGGGCCCCCTGGACGCGGGGATCGCGGGGCGGGTGGCGATCTGCTCCGACCCGCTCGGCGCGATCTTCGGGCTGTGGCAGGCGCAGAGCCACATGGGCACCGGGCTGCCCGGCGGGCCGGGCTCCCCCGTCTGGAACGAGCTGGTCACCCAGGACACCTCGACGGTCGGGAAGTTCTACGAGCACGTCTTCGGCCACGAGGCGCTGACGCACGGCACGGCTTCCGACGACTTCGACCACCTGACCCTCACCCTGGAGGGCCGGCCGGTGGCCGCGGTGCACGGCGTGGGCCGCTCGCTGCCGCACGATCGCGGCCCGCACTGGATGGCGTACTTCGAGGTGGCGGACACCGACGCGGCCACGGCCCGGGTCGCCGACCTCGGGGGCCGCGTCATCGACCCGCCCCGCGAGGGCCTGCGCGGCCGCCAGGCCACGGTCGCGGACCCGGAGGGCGCGGTCTTCACGCTCGTCCGGTCACGGTCCTAGTGACCTGAGTCAGAGATTCGGTGGCAGTAGGCGGCGACTCTGTCGAGGATCTCGTCGGCTGTCTTTGTCCAGACGAAGGGCCTGGGTTGG
>NZ_JBIAJH010000024.1:0-92824 GCF_042871845.1 Streptomyces sp. NPDC005533
CAACGGCGGAATCTTCGGGCCAGGACGACTCATACCCCAACCAACGACAAACCTCTGACTCAGGTCACTAGGTCGTCTCTTTCGGATCTTGCCGGGCGGCGCGGGCGAGGCAAGATCCGGAAGAGACGGCCTAGGTGTGGTTGACCGGGAGGACGTCCGGGGAGAGGGCGCCCGCGCGGGCCGCGGCCGAGGTCATGCGGCGGCGGTGGTGGCGGCGGCAGAGGACCTCGTAGCCGATCTCCCCGGCCGGGCGGTTCACGTCGCCGACGACGACCTGGGCGCCTTCGACGACCATCTCGCCGTCTATCGTGCGGGCGTTGTGGGTGGCGCGGGCCCCGCACCAGCACAGGGCCTCCACCTGGAGCTGCTCCAGTCGGTCCGCCAGCTCGATCAGGCGCTGGGAGCCCGGGAACAGCTTCGTACGGAAGTCGGTGGTGATGCCGAACGCGAAGACGTCCAGGCCGAGATCGTCCACGACCCGCGCCAACTGGTCGATCTGCTCGGGGGCCAGGAACTGGGCCTCGTCCACGATCACGTAGTCCGCCCTGCCGCCCTTCGACAACTCGGCGACCAGGTACGCGTACAGGTCCATGCCCTCCGGCGCCTCCACCGCCTCCGTCACCAGGCCGAGGCGGGAGGACAGTTTGCCCTCGCCCGCCCGGTCGTCCCGCGTGAAGATCACGCCCTGGAGCCCGCGCGCGTCGCGGTTGTGGGCGATCTGGAGCGCCAGCGTGCTCTTTCCGCAGTCCATCGTTCCGGAGAAGAACACGAGCTCGGGCATGGGAAGTACGGGACCTTTCGGGTCGGAGGCGGGAGGTGCGGGAGGGAAGGGAGGGGCGGAGGATCGGGTGCGGAGGGTCAGGTGCGGATTTCCAGCAGCGGGACCAGCTGCTCCGCCGCGGTCATGGAGCCGTGCATGCCGACGAGCGCGGACTCGTTCGGTTCGGCCCGCGAGGCCGTGATCGCGACATCGGCCTGGGCGGCCGCGACCACGTCGCCGATGCGGCCCAGCACGCGCTCGTCGCACTCCCCCGGCGCGCCGAACCAGCCCAGTTCCAGCGCCTCTTCGCGGCTCGCCACCCAGAACCGGTCGCCGAGCACCTCGCGCCACACGGTCAGGACGTCGTTCTGCGCGCCCGGCACCGCGTACACGTGCCGGGCCCGGCCCTCGCCGCCCAGCAGGGCCACGCCGGCCCCGAGCTCCCAGTCCTCGTCGAAGTCGATCCGCGCGTCCTCGTCGAAGGGGACGTCGACCATGCCGTGGTCCGCGGTCACGTACAGCGCGGTGCGCGGCGGCAGCTGCTCGGCGAGCCGCTGCACGAGCCGGTCGACCAGCATCAGCTGGCCGCGCCAGGCGTCGGAGTCCACGCCGTGCCGGTGGCCCGCCCCGTCGAGCTCGCTGTAGTACGTGTACACGAGCGAGCGGTCACCGGCCGCGAGGCGGTCGGCCGCCAGGTCCATCCGCTCCTCGCCGGTCATCCGGCCGAGGAAGGTGCCGCCGCTCAGCGCGACCTTCGTGAGCGGGGTGGTCTGGAAGGTGGGCGAGGACACCTGGGCGGTCGCCACCCCGGCCTTGTCGGCCAGCTGGAAGACCGTCGGGTACGGCTGCCAGGGCTTGGGCGAGGTCCACGGGTGCCAGCGGAGCTGGTTCATGAGCTCGCCGGTGGCGGGGTTGCGCACGGCGTAGCCGGGCAGACCGTGCCGGGCGGGCGGCAGGCCGGTGCCGACGGAGGCCAGCGAGGTGGCGGTGGTCGCCGGGAAGCCCGCGGTGATCGGGCGGCCGGTACCGCCGCGCGAGCTGCCGAGGAGCGAGGTGAGGTACGGGGCCTCGTCCGGGTGGGCCTTGATCTGCTCCCAGCCCATCCCGTCGACCAGGAACACGCAGTTCCGGTCGGCCGGGGTCAGCTCGGCGATGGCGGCGGTGAAACCGGGGACGCCCTGGCCGGCCGCGAGCGTGGGGAGCAGGTCGGCGAGGGACCCGGTGCCGTACTCCGGGACGGGAGCACCGGCCAGGTCCAGCAGCTCCGGCTCGGGCCACTCCTGCGCCGCGGAGTACGCCATCAGCGGGCGGGGGTGGAGGTGGACGTGGCCGCCGTCGCCTCGCTGAGCGCCTGCGCGAAGACCAGGGTCTGGCGCACCGCCTCGGGGCCGTCGCCGGCCTCGCTGACGCGCAGGCTGAGGTCGTCGGCGGTGGAGTTGCCGGTGTACCCGTGGTCGGAGTCGCAGTTCGGGTCGCCGCAGGCGGCCGGCTCCAGGTCGATCCGGGAGACCGCACCCCAGCCGATGGTCAGGACGACCTCGCGGGGCAGCGTGCCCGGCGTGTAGGACTCCGGGTTGGCGACGACACGGCTCAGCACCACGGAGGAGATGCTGGACAGCTTGACCGACTCGGTGGAGGTGGTCGCGTACGGGGACGGGGACCCGGCGTCGGCGGCCTGCTCGTCGGTGTGGCTGACGATGAAGCGGTTGCCGGTGAGGACCAGCACGGTGACGTGGCGGCGCACCTCGTTGGAGTCGAAGGTCGTCTCCTGGTGGACCAGGTACGACGAGATCGGCTCGCCGCCCACCGCGGCCTCCACGGCCTCGGCCACGAGGGCCGGGTAGTAGCCGCTGCGCTCGATCGCCGTGCGCAGCCCCTGGGTCGTCGTACCGGATTTCGCCATGAGGTCCATCCTAAGGCCCGTACGGGGCCCCCAGGCCGCGTCGTCTTCGCTCAGTAACTGGGGAGGGTCCGCGGGCCGAGGTCGCCGCGGGCGGGCGGGTGCGCGACGCGGACGGTGGCGCTGAGCACCGAGAGGCCCTCGGCGGCGACCACGACGGGCTCCAGGGAGACGCCGATCACCTCGGGATGGTCGTCCACCAGGCGCGACAGTCGCAGGAGCAGCTCCTCCAGGGCGTCGGTGTCCACGGGGTCGCTGCCGCGCCAGCCGAAGAGGAGGGGTGCGGCCCGAATGGAGCGGATCAGTCCGGCGGCGTCCCGGTCGGTGGCCGGAACCAGTCGGTGGGCGGTGTCGCCGAGCAGCTCGGAGGCGACGCCGGCGAGCCCGAAGGAGAGGACGGCGCCCGCGGCCGGGTCGATGACCGAGCGGACGACGGTGTCGACCCCGCGCGGGACCATGGCCTGGACCACCGGCTGGAGCTCGGCCGGCTTGCCGAGCAGGTCGGTGAGCTCCTCGTACGCGCGCCGCAGCCCGGCCTCGTTCGCGAGGTCGAGCCGTACGCCGCCCAGGTCGGCCCGGTGGCGCAGGTGCGGGGCGGTGGTCTTGAGGGCCACCGGGTAGCCCAGGATCCCGGCGGCCCGGACCGCCGCGTCGGCGCTGGGCGCGGGCAGGGCGGAGCGGACGGTGATCCCGTACCGGGCGAGCAGCTCGCGGGCGTCCCATTCCGCCAGGGTCAGCACGGCCCCGTCGGCGACGTCGGCCAGCAGCCCGGCCAGCTGGGCGGCCGTCCCGGCCTCGTCCACGTCCTCGAACTCGGGGACGTGGCCGCCCTCGGCGAGGCCGCGGCGCCACTGGCCGTACCGAACGGCTTCGGCGAGGGCCCGTACGGCCCGCTCGGCGGCGGGATAACTGGGGATCCGGTCCTCGGACACCGGGCCGGCCGCGAGCAGTCCCGCCGGCTCGTAGGGCGCGCGGTCCGGGGCGGCGTCCCGGTTCCCGGAAGGGGCGGGGTGGGGCAGGCCCCGCGTCGCGGACAGGGCCTCGACGAGCGCGCCGAGCTCCACGTGCACCACCGCCACGGGCTTGCCCGGAACCTCGGCCACGGCCTCCCGCAGCGCGGCGGCCAGGTCGTCGGCCAGGGCGTGCTCGCTCACCCAGGGGATGGCCGTGACCACGACCGCGTCACAGTCGGCGGAGGCGAGGGCGGCGGCCAGGGCGGCCCGGAAGTCGGCCGGCCCGGCCGCCGTCGTCAGGTCCAGCGGCGGCAGCGGCCGCAGCCCCTGGGCCAGGCAGGCGTCGTAGGTGAGGACCCCGAGGGACTCGGAGTTTCCGAGGATGGCGACCCGCGGCCCGGCGGGCAGCGGCTGCGCGGCCAGCAGGAGGCCGACGTCCACCAGTTCCGTGACGGTGTCGACCCGGATGACGCCGGCCTGCCGCAGCAGGGCGGAGACGGTCGCCTCCGGCAGCCTGGTGTCGGGGACGACGTGGCCGGCCGGGGTGTGGCGGCCGCCCTTGGCGACGACCACCGGCTTGACCGCGGCCGTCCGGCGGGCGAGGCGGGTGAACTTCCGCGGGTTGCCCAGGGTTTCGAGGTACAGCAGGGCGACGTCGGTGGCCTCGTCGTCGTACCAGTACTGGAGGATGTCGTTGCCGGAGACGTCGGCCCGGTTCCCCGCGGAGACGAAGGAGGACAGGCCCTCTCCGCGCCGCAGCAGCGCGGAGAGCAGGGCGATGCCGATCGCCCCGGACTGCGTGAACAGGCCGATCCGGCCCCGCATCGGCATGGGCGCGGGCGTCAGCGAGGCGTTGAGCTCCACCTCCGGGGCGGTGTTGATCACCCCGTAGGCGTTCGGTCCGATCAGCCGCATCCCGTACGAGCGCACCTGCCGCACCAGTTCGCGCTGGCGGGCGAGTCCGTCCGGGCCGCTCTCCCCGTATCCGGCGGACAGGACGACGAGCCCCTGCACCCCGTGCTCGCCGCAGGCGGCCACGACGTCGGGAACCCGCTCGGCGGGTACGGCGATCACGGCGAGGTCGACGGGGGCGCCGATGGCCCCGATGCCGCGGTAGGCCCGTACGCCGTCGAGCAGGTCGCGGGTGACGGCCTCGTTGACGGCGTAGAGGTGGCCGTGGAAGCCGCTGTCGCGCAGGTTGCGCAGTGCGGCCGCGCCCACGCCGGCGCCGGAGCGGCTGACCCCGATGACGGCGACCGAGCCGGGGGCCAGCAGCCGCTGCACCGAGCGGGCCTCGGCCCGCTGTTCGCGGGCGCGCTGCACGGCGAGGGACTCGGCGGTGGGTTCGAGGTCGAGGGTGAGGTGGACGGAGCCGTCCTCGAAGCTGCGCTTCTGCTGGTAGCCGACGTCCGTGAACACTTTGATCATCTTGGTGTTGGCGGGCAGCACCTCGGCGGCGAACCGGCGGATGCCGCGCTCCCTGGCCACCGCTCCGATGTGTTCGAGGAGTGCGGAGGCGACCCCGCGGCCCTGGTGGGCGTCCTGGACGAGGAAGGCGACCTCGGCCTCGTCGGCGGGTGCCGAGGCGGGCCGGCCGTCGGGGCCGATGCGGTCGTAGCGGACGGTGCCGATGAACTCCTCGCCGATGGTCGCGGCGAGGCCGACCCGGTCCACGTAGTCGTGGTGCGTGAAGCGGCGCACGTCGCGGTCGGAGAGCCGGGGGTAGGGCGCGAAGAAGCGGTAGTACTTCGACTCGTCGGAGACCTGCTCGTAGAAGCTGACGAGCCGGCCCGCGTCCTCGGTGGTGATGGGCCTGATCCGGGCGGTGCCGCCGTCACGCAGGACGACATCGGCTTCCCAGTGGGCCGGGTACGAGGGGTCCGACTCGATGGTCATGGGGTCACCTTAAGGCCGGGAGGGGCCGTGCAGCCCCCGCGCGGCGCATGAGGCAACCCGGGACGAATGAGTGCAAGCTGGGGAAGGTCGACCGGCGGCAGATCCGGGCCGAAGGTCGGCACGAGCATTCCGGGCGTCGTGAGAGACTGGTCTAGACAACCGTAAGAACCTGAAGGGCATCCCCATGGCAGAGCGCCGCGTCAACGTCGGGTGGGCCGAGGGCCTGCACGCTCGTCCCGCCTCGATCTTCGTCCGTGCGACGACCGCCTCCGGCGTCCCGGTGACCATCGCGAAGGCCGGCGGCGACCCCGTCAACGCCGCCTCCATGCTGGCGGTACTGGGCCTGGGCGCCCAGGGCGGCGAGGAGATCGTCCTCGCCTCCGACGCCGAGGGTGCTGACGCCGCGCTGGACCGCCTCGCGAAGCTGGTCGCCGAGGGCCTCGAGGAACTCCCCGAGACCGTCTGACCCTTCGGGTTCGCTCCCGCACGCATCCCCGCGCACGACGAAGCCGCGGTCCCCGATCCTCCGGGGGCCGCGGCTTCGTCGTGGGCACGGGAAATCGGAGCCCCGGGCGGGAGAACAGCCCTGCCCGGATCCCGGCGCACCGGAATTCGGCCCCACCGGAATTCAGCTCCCCCAGAATTCACTGCACAGCGGCAGGGCGAATTCACGCCACAAATCCGCCCCACCCCTGCGCGGCGAATTCGTGTGACGCCACCTTTGTATACGGCTCCTGTTAATGCCGGCCGCTCGACATGTTTACGGCAGGTTGCGAAGTGCTCACCGCCGGACGGAGCCGCAGCCGGTGCGCCCCCGCCGCGCGGTCGGCGTGGACCGCGGTCAGCGCCCGAGCCCGCTCCGCGTCCCCGCGGGCCACCGCGTCCACGATCGCCCCGTGCTCCGCCCAGGACTCCACCGGCCGCACCGGCGCCTCCACCACGTACATCCACGCCACCTTGTGCCGCATCTGCGTGAGCAACGCGATCAGCCCGGGGCTGCCGGAGGCCTGGGCGAGCGTCTCGTGAAACCAGCCGCCCAGGGACCGCAGATCCTCCCCCTGCCCCCGCCTGGCCCGCTCCTGCCCCAGTCTGACCAGCCCGCGCAACACCTTGAGGTGCGCCTCGGTGCGCCGCCGGGCGGCCCGGGCGGCCGCCAGGGGCTCCAGGAGCATCCGCACCTCCAGGAGGTCCGCGGCCTCCTGCTCGGTCGGCTCGGCCACGCAGGCCCCCGCGTGGCGCCGGGTGGTCACGAAGCCCTCGGACTCCAGGGTCCGCAGCGCCTCGCGGACCGGGACGCGCGAGACGCCGTACCGGCGGGCCAGCACCTCCTCGGTCAGCCGGCCGCCCGGCTCGAACGCCCCGGAGACGATGTCGGCGCGGATTGCCGTGCATACCGCGTGCGCAGGAATACGCAAGACCGAACCTCCGCCTATTTCCGACTGCCAGCCTCAATGCACGCACGTGCGCGTGCTGCGACTCTATTGCAACACGATAATTTCCGAGAGCGGCCGAAAATGCGAAACATTTGCACAGGGACGCAACACGAAGGCCCCGGCTCGGGGAGCCGGGGCCTTCGGAAAAGGTGCGGACGGGGTCAGAGGCTGACGCCGTGCGAACGCAGGTACGCGATCGGGTCGATGTCCGAGCCGTACTGCGAGCCCGTGCGGGCCTCGAAGTGCAGGTGCGGGCCGCTGGAGTTGCCGGTGGAGCCCGACAGGCCGATCTGCTGGCCGGGGGTGACCTGCTCGCCGACGGAGACGTTCAGCGAGGTCATGTGCCCGTACTGGGTGTAGGTGCCGTCGTTGTGCTTGATGACGACGTTGTTGCCGTACGCCCCGCCCCAGCCGGCCTCGACGACGGTGCCGAAGCCCACCGCGTGGACCGAGGTGCCGGAGGCCGCGTGGAAGTCGATGCCGGTGTGGCTGCCGGAGGACCACATGCCGCCGCCCGCGTGGTACTGCGTGCTGACGTACGAGCCGTCGACCGGGGCGACGAAGGTGTTGAGGCGCTTGCGCTCCTCCTCGCGGGCCGCACGCTCGGCGGCGTCGCGCTCGGCCTTCGCCTTGGCCTCGGCGAGGCGCTTGGCCTCGGCGGCCTTCTGCTTGGCCTCCGCCTCCGCCTGCGCCTTGGCGGCGGCGTGCTCGGCGGCGCGCTGCTGGGAGTCGGCCTGGTCGGCGATGTCCCCCGCGAGGTCCTCGGCGACGACCACGGCACCCAGCCCGTTCTCCGGGGCGGAGCTGCTGTGGTTGTCCGCGGCGAAGGCCGGGGCGGCGAGGGAGCCGACGACACCCGTGGTGGCGATCGCGGCGATACCGGCGTAACCGGCGGTCTTCTTGCTCAGACGGCTGGAGCCACGGTGCTTACCGGTACCAGCGGGACGACTGCCAAACGCCATGAAGGGTTTGATCCTTTCCTTCCTTCTCGCCTACCGGGTTAGCTGACGGGTTCGGAGCAGGAAGGTCTCCTACGGGCCTCCTCTTGCGAGGGGGTCCGATTCACCCCAGGGACGCATGTGGGTCCCCGGCTCCCCAGGCTCGCGCCTGACGGGGACTCGGCGATCGCTGTCCGGTGCCGCGGGTGCGGCGGGCACAACTGACGAACAGCACGGCCGACGCTAGGCGGATCATCAGTCAATCGCCAAACAGACGCGCCTTTTTGTTGCGTACGCCACACCCCATACGAGCAACCTAGCCGCCAAACGGACAAAAGGGGCTCCGGCGGATAAGCCCGCCAGAGCCCCTGCGTGATCCGTCGGTCGACCGTCAGCCGGCCGTCACCGACAGGTCAGTTGGTGACGACCGAGACGTCCCCGATCCCGAGGGCGCGCACCGCCTCCTCGATCACTGCCGCGTCGCCCACCAGGACCGTGACCAGGCGGTCCGCCGGGAAGGCCTTCACGACCGCCGAAGTCGCCTCCACGGTGCCCGTTTCGGCCAGCCGGGCGTACAACTGCGCCTGGTAGTCGTCCGGCAGCTCCTGCTCGACCTGGTCGGCGAGGGTGCCCGCGACCGAGGCCGCCGTCTCGAACTTCAGCGGGGCCACGCCCACCAAGTTCTGTACCGCCACATCGCGTTCGGCATCGGTCAGACCGCCCTCCGCGAGGGTGCGCAGCACCTTCCAGAGGTCCTCCAGCGCCGGACCGGTGTTCGGGGTGTCCACCGAGCCGCTGATGGCCAGCATCGAGGCGCCCTTGCCGTCCGCGGTGGAGCGCAGCACCTGGCCGAAGGCGCGCACGCCGTACGTGTACCCCTTCTCCTCGCGCAGCACCTTGTCCAGGCGGGAGGTGAGGGTGCCGCCCAGGCAGTACGTGCCCAGCACCTGGGCCGCCCAGACCTGGTCGTGGCGGTCCGGCCCGATCCGGCCGATCAGCAGCTGCGTCTGGACCGCGCCGGGCCGGTCCACGATGACCACGCGGCCGGTGTCGTCGGCGGTCACCGGCGGCACCGGCAGGGCCGCGGCGGTGTTGCCCGTCCACGCGCCCAGGGTGTCCGCGAGCACGGCGTCCAGGTCGATGCCGGTCAGGTCGCCGACGACCACCGCGGTGGCGGTGGCGGGGCGTACGTGGGCCTCGTAGAAGGCGCGTACGGCGGCGGAGTCGATCCGGGCGACGGTCTCCTCGGTGCCCTGGCGCGGCCGGGACATCCGCAGGGAGGCCGGGAACAGCTCGTGGGAGAGCTGCTTGGCGGCCCGGCGCTGGGGGTTGGCCAGCTCGTGCGGGATCTCGTCGAGCCGGTTGCGGACCAGGCGGTCCACCTCGGCGTCGGCGAAGGCGGGGGCGCGCAGCGCCTCGGCGAGCAGGCCCAGCGCCTTGGCCAGCCGGGAGGCCGGGACCTCCAGGGAGACCCGGATGCCCGGGTGGTCGGCGTGGGCGTCGAGGGTGGCGCCGCAGCGCTCCAGCTCGGCCGCGAACTCCTCCGCGGAGTGCTTGTCGGTGCCCTCGGAGAGCGCCCGCGCCATGATGGTCGCCACGCCGTCCAGGCCCTCGGGCTCGGCGTCCAGCGGGGCGGCGAGATTGACCTCGACCGCGATCACCTGCTGGCCCGGCCGGTGGCAGCGCAGCAGGGTCAGCCCGTTGGACAGCTGCCCGCGGTCGGGGGCCGGGAAGGCCCACGGCTGCGGCTCGCCGGCCTGCGGGCGCGGGTGGAAGGTCATCGTGACGGCTGCGGTGTCGCTCACTGCTCCGCCCCCTCGTTCTCGTCGGACTCGTCGTTCTCGTCGTCGTCTGCCGCGAGCGGCTCGTAGACGAGCACCGCGCGGTTGTCCGGGCGCAGTCGGGCCGCGGCCACGGCCTGCACCTCCTCGGCGGTGACGTCGAGGACGCGCCGGACGGCGGTCAGCGCCAGCTGCGGGTCGCCGAAGAGCACCGCGAAGCGGCACAGTTCGTCGGCGCGGCCGGCCACCGTGCTCAGCCGGTCCAGCCACTCGCGCTCCAGCTGCGCCTGGGCCCGCTCCATCTCCTCGGCCGTCGGGCCCTCGGCGGCGAACCGCGCGAGCTCCTCGTCCACGGCCGCCTCGATGGCGGGGATCTCCACGCCGCTGGAGGTCTTGACGTCCAGCCAGCCCAGCGAGGGCGCGCCGGCCAGGCGCAGCATGCCGAAGCCGGCCGCGACGGCCGTCTGGTCACGCCGTACCAGCCGGTTGTGCAGCAGCGAGGACTCCCCGCCGCCCAGGATCGTCAGGGCCACGTCGGCGGCGTCGCACTCGCGGGTGCCGTCGTGCGGCAGCCGGTAGGCGGCCATCAGCGCCCGCGCCGGGACGTCCTCGACGATCTCCTCGCGCAGCTGCTCCCCGATGACGTCGGGCAGCGAGCCGTCGCGGGGCGGCTGCTTGCCGTCGTGCGCGGGGATGCTGCCGAAGTACTTCTCGACCCAGGCGAGCGTCTTCTCGGGGTCGATGTCGCCGACGACCGAGAGCACCGCGTTGTTGGGCGCGTAGTACGTACGGAAGAAGGCGCGCGCGTCCTCCAGGGAGGCGGCGTCCAGATCGGCCATGGAGCCGATGGGGGTGTGGTGGTACGGGTGGCCCTCGGGGTAGGCCAGGGCCGTCAGCTTCTCGAAGGCCGTGCCGTACGGGACGTTGTCGTACCGCTGGCGGCGCTCGTTCTTGACGACGTCGCGCTGGTTCTCCATGGACTCTTCGTCCAGGGCGGCCAGCAGCGACCCCATCCGGTCCGCCTCCAGCCAGAGCGCGAGCTCCAGCTGGTGGGTCGGCATCGTCTCGAAGTAGTTGGTGCGCTCGAAGCTGGTGGTGCCGTTGAGGGAGCCGCCGGCTCCCTGGACCAGCTCGAAGTGGCCGTTGCCCGGGACGCTCGCCGAACCCTGGAACATCAGGTGCTCGAAGAGGTGAGCAAGGCCGGTACGCCCCTTGACTTCGTGGCGCGAACCGACGTCGTACCAGAGGCAGACCGCGGCGACCGGGGTCAGGTGGTCCTCGGAGAGCACCACGCGCAGGCCGTTGGCCAGCCGGTGCTCGGTCGCTGTCAGGCCGCCGGAGCCGGCCTGGGCTGTGGCCGTGTGACCCATGGGCATGTGGTCCCTTCGATCGCGATGCAGAGATTTCTGTCAGACCTGCCACTGTATGCAAGCGCGTCGGCCGCCGGATAAGTTCCCGGGTCACTCCCCCGGGGTCGGAGTCGGCGTTGTCGGTGCCTCGGGCCACAATGGTCCGCGTCGTACCCCGTCCGGACACCCGCCCACCCGGCAAGACCGGCCAGACCCAGCCAGACCCCAGCAGTCCCGCCAGACACCCAGCACCCCCCATTCTTGGTTAAGGAGCCGCGCAGCGATGGCCCGCCGCAGCACGAAGACCCCGCCGCCGGAGGATTTCGAGGAGAAGATCCTCGACATCGACGTCGTCGACGAAATGCAGGGCTCCTTCCTCGAGTACGCGTACTCGGTGATCTACTCCCGCGCCCTTCCCGACGCCCGGGACGGCATGAAGCCGGTGCACCGCCGCATCGTCTACCAGATGAACGAGATGGGGCTGCGGCCCGACCGCGGCTACGTGAAGTGCGCCCGTGTCGTCGGCGAGGTCATGGGCAAGCTCCACCCGCACGGTGACGCCTCGATCTACGACGCGCTCGTCCGCATGGCCCAGCCCTTCTCCATGCGGCTGCCGCTGGTCGACGGGCACGGCAACTTCGGCTCGCTCGGCAACGACGACCCGCCGGCCGCCATGCGGTACACCGAGTGCAAGATGGCCGACGCCACGTCGCTGATGACGGAGTCGATCGACGAGGACACCGTCGACTTCACCGCCAACTACGACGGCCAGGAGCGGGAGCCGGTCGCGCTTCCCGCCGCGTACCCGAACCTGCTGGTCAACGGCGCGTCCGGGATCGCAGTCGGCATGGCCACCAACATGCCCCCGCACAACCTCGGCGAGGTCATCGCGGCCGCCCGGCACCTGATCCGCCACCCGCAGGCGGACCTGGAGGCGCTGATGCGCTTCGTGCCGGGTCCCGACCTGCCCACCGGCGGCCGGATCGTCGGCCTGTCCGGGATCAAGGACGCCTACGAGAACGGCCGCGGCACCTTCAAGATCCGTGCGACGGTGGCCGTGGAGAACGTGACGGCGCGCCGCAAGGGCCTGGTCGTCACGGAACTGCCCTTCACGGTCGGCCCCGAGAAGGTCATCGCGAAGATCAAGGACCTGGTCGGGTCGAAGAAGCTCCAGGGCATCGCCGACGTCAAGGACCTCACCGACCGCGCGCACGGCCTGCGCCTGGTGATCGAGATCAAGAACGGCTTCCACCCGGAGGCCGTGCTGGAGCAGCTCTACAAGCTGACGCCGATGGAGGAGTCCTTCGGCATCAACAACGTGGCGCTGGTCGACGGGCAGCCGCTGACGCTGGGCCTCAAGGAGCTGCTGGAGGTCTACCTCGACCACCGCTTCGAGGTCGTCCGGCGGCGCAGCGAGTTCCGCCGCACCAAGCGCCGCGACCGGCTGCACCTGGTCGAGGGCCTGCTGGTGGCGCTCATCGACATCGACGAGGTCATCCGGCTCATCCGGGACAGCGAGAACTCCGCGCAGGCCAAGGCGCGGCTGATGGAGCGGTTCTCGCTGAGCGAGATCCAGACGCAGTACATCCTGGACACCCCGCTGCGCCGGCTCACCAAGTTCGACCGGCTGGAGCTGGAGTCCGAGCGCGACCGGCTGACCGGCGAGATCGACGAGCTCACGGGGATCCTGGACTCCGACACGGAGCTGCGCAAGCTCGTCTCCACGGAACTGGCGGCGGTCGCGAAGAAGTTCGGCACCGAGCGCCGTACGGTGCTGCTGGAGTCGGCGGGCACCGCCGTGGCGGCCGTCCCGCTGGAGGTCGCCGACGACCCGTGCCGCGTGCTGCTGTCCTCGACGGGCCTGCTGGCGCGCACGGCGAACGGCGAGCCGCTGCCCGAGGAGGAGGGCGCCCGCGCCAAGCACGACCTGATCGTCTCGCAGGTCGCGGCCACCGCCCGGGCCGACGTCGGCGCGGTCACCTCGTACGGGCGCCTGCTGCGGCTGTCGGTGATCGATCTGCCGCAGCTGCCGGACACGCACGCCGCGCCGAACCTGGCGGGCGGCGCCCCGGTCTCGGAGTTCCTTTCCGGGCTGGAGGCGGACGAGAAGGTGATCTGCCTGACCTCGCTGGACGAGTCCTCGCAGGGCCTGGCGCTGGGCACCGAGCAGGGCGTGGTCAAGCGGGTCGTGCCGGACTATCCGGCCAACAAGGACGAGCTGGAGGTCATCACCCTCAAGGACGGTGACCGGATCGTCGGCGCGGTGGAACTGCGGACGGGCGAGGAGGACCTGGTCTTCATCACCGACGACGCCCAGCTGCTGCGCTACCCGGCGGGCCAGGTGCGTCCGCAGGGCCGTCCGGCGGGCGGCATGGCGGGCATCAAGCTCGCCGGGAACGCCAAGGTGATCCACTTCTCGGCCGTCGACCCCGGCCGGGACGCCGTGGTGTTCACGGTGGCGGGCTCGCACGGCACGCTGGACGACTCGATGACGTCGGGGAAGCTGACCCCCTTCGACCAGTACCCGCGCAAGGGCCGGGCCACCGGTGGTGTGCGCTGCCAGCGGTTCCTGAAGGGCGAGGACGTGCTCGTGCTGGCCTGGGCGGGCGGCTCTCCCGTCCGCGCGGCGACGGCGAACGGCACTCCGGCGGAGCTGCCGGCCGTGGACCCGCGCCGGGACGGCTCGGGCACGCCGCTGCCCGCGCCGGTCGCGGCGCTGGCGGGCGCCGCGCTGTAGGAGGTACGCGGTCATTCGGGTGGTACGTCCGGGGGACGTACCACCCGAATGGCGACTAGTGTTTTCCCGTTGGTGCTTGCGGTGGGGGCGGGGGAAAACTGGTGAGCCGTCAGTCGAGCGGGATGATCGGAGACTGGGCCGAGGCTCAGCGCAGGCAGCAGCGGACGCAGGTGATCCAGCAGCGCGAGGCGGAGCGCCGCCGACGCGCATGGGACCGGGACGTCGCCCGGGGTGAGCGCGAGCAGCAGGCCGCCTACCGACAGCACCGCGAGGTCGAGGCACGGCGTCGCACGGAGGCCATCGAGGCCGAGGTCTCGGCACTGCAGAACCTCTTGGCCACAGGCTGCCGGGCGGCGGCGTTCCGGATGGCCTCGCTGGTGCAGAGCGAGGAGCTCGAACCGTTCCGGCCGGGGCCCTTGGCGCATCCGGTGGCGATACCCCGCATCGAGCAGTTCCAGCAGCAGAGCAGCGGCATGGCGCTGGGTTCCTACCGGCGGGTCCAGGCGGAGCGCGAGGCGCACGCCCAGTACACGCGGGCCTACCAGAAGGCACAGGCCGCGGAGACCAGGCGTCGGCAACAGCTCGCCGAAAACCGGCAGCACTACGACCGGTGGGCGGCCGAGAAGCTCGCCGCGATCCGTGCGCACAACCGCGGACTGAGCGAACTGGCCGCAAGGCTGCGCGCGGGCGATGCGGAGGCCGTCGTCGCATACTTCTCCGCGGCCCTGTACGCCTCGACGGCCTGGCCGGAGGAACTGCCGAGGCAGGTGTCGGCCGCGTACGACCAGGCGGCACGCCAGTTGGTGCTCGACTGGGAGCTGCCCCGCTACGGAGTCGTCCCGGAGACCAAGTCGGTGCGGTACGTGCCGAGTACGGACCAGGACAAGGAGACGGTCCGCCCGGCGGCGCAGCGAAGGGCGGTCTACCGGGACCTGCTGGCGCAGTGCGTGCTGCTGGTGGTGCGCGATCTGTACGCCGCGGACGAGTTCGGCGCCCTGGACACGGTGGTGGTCAACGGCTTCGTCGACGACCACGATCCGGTGACGGGCCGGGAGGCACAGATCGTGCTCGCCACCGTGTCGGCGGAGCGGACCGCCTTCGCGGGACTGCGACTGGAACAGGTCAGCGCGGTGGACTGCCTGGTGGAGGGGTTGCGCGGGCAGCTGTCGGGGCGACCGGACCAGCGGACCGGGATCCGTGCGGGCCGCAGACCCGGTGAGGTCGGCGGCGTCGTCAGCCACGGCGGACAATCCGGCGACGGGGAGGACGAGCCGGACCTGTTCGAGATGGATCCGATCGCCTTCGAGAACCTGGTGGCGGAGCTCTTCCGGGCGATGGGCATGGAGGCGGTGACCACGCAGCGGTCGGGCGACGGCGGCGTGGACGTCGAGGCACTGGACCCGGCACCGATCCGGGGCGGGCGGATCGTGGTGCAGGTCAAGCGCTACCGGAACACGGTGCCGCCCACGGCGGTGCGCGACCTGTACGGCACGGTCCAGGACGCGGGGGCGAACAAGGGGGTGTTGGTCACCACTTCGTCCTTCGGGCCGACGTCGTACACCTTTGCCAACGGCAAGCCGCTGGAGTTGGTTCCCGGAGCCGAACTCGTGGAGCTGCTGCACCAGTACGGGCTGCGCGGCCGCCTCGGCGGTGGTCAGGCGTCACAGCGCACGGCCGAGCCCACCCCTTCGGCCGACCACAACGTGCTCGGCATGTCCTGGTCGGGTGCGGTCGCCCTGGACGTGTGCGCCCTGGTCTGCACGGGCAACCGGGTGCTGAGCGAGGACCACTTCGTCTTCTACAACAACCCGCGCACCCCGGACGGTTCGGTCCGGTCCCGGGAACACGCGACGCCCGACAAGGCTGCGCTGGAGGTCTCCTTCGACGCCCTGCCGTCGCAGGCCGACCGCCTGGTCCTGGTGGCCGCGATCGATCCGGAGGCCGATCCGCACGCCGACCTCGCCGGGTTCACCGACGCCCACATCCGCCTGCTGTCGGCCGGCGGGGACGAACTGGGCCGGCTCGACGTCTCCGACGGTCGCGCCGGCGAGACGGCCCTGGTCCTCGGTTCGTTCCGGCGCCGGCCCAACGGCGACTGGGACTTCGTGATCGGCGGCAAGGGCTACCGCGGCGGTCTGGAAGCCCTGCTGGGCGAGTACGGGGTCGAGGTCGCCTAGGGTCTGCCGTATGACTCTTGCTTACGATGCAGCCGGTGACGGCCCCGCGGTGGTGCTGCTGCACTCCGCCGTGTGTGACCGGAGGATGTGGGACCCGCAGTGGCGGCCCCTGCTCGACGCCGGATACCGGGTGGTGCGGTGCGACTTCCGGGGCTTCGGCCAGAGCCTCTTGCCGGACCGGCGTCACAACGACGCGGAGGACGTACTGGACCTGCTGGACTCCCTCGGCGTCGAGCAGGCGGCGCTGATCGCGTCCTCGTACGGCGGACGTGTTGCCCTGGAGATCGCCGCACGCCGTCCGGAGCGGGTGTCCGCCATGGCGTTGTTGTGCTCGGGCCTGCCCGGGCACGAGCCGGGCGATGAGCTGCGTGCGTTCGGCGAGCGGGAGGACGCGCTGATCGAGGCGGGTGACATCGCGGGGGCCGTGGAGCTGAACGTGGACACCTTCCTGGGGCCGGAGGCCGGGGAAGCGGTCCGGGACGAGGTGCGCGAGATGCAGCGGCGTGCCTTCGAGGTGCAACTGGCCGCCCCCGAGGGGGCCGGGCGCAAGAACGTGGACATCGACCTGTCGGCGGTCAAGGCGCCCGGTCTGGCGCTTTCGGGCGGCCTCGACCTGGCGGACTTCCGGCAGATCGCGGCCCGGCTGCCGGGCCTGCTCGGCGACACCCGGCACGTCGAGCTGCCCTGGGCCGGCCATCTCCCCAGCCTGGAGCGGCCCGCCGCGGTGACGGACCTGTTGATCGGCTTCCTGGGCGAGACGGTCCCCGCGGTCTGAGCGGGACGGCCGAGTGGCCCGGTGCCCCGGTGGCCCGGTCAGGTCACCAGGTGGCCCGGGCCTCGGCTCCGAGTCCGGACCCCGGCTCCGCTCCGACGCCGGTTTCGACGTCGGCTTCGGCCTCGGCCTCCGGACCGGTCGCGGGCCGGGGCTCGGCGACGTACCGCAGCACACCCCACATGCTCTCGGGCGACGCGTCCTGCGGGGATTCCTCGCGGCAGGCCTCCAACTCCCCGACCAGTCCAGGGCCGTCGGTGCCGACGCCGATCAGGACCAGCTGCGTCAGCCGGGCCTCGCCCGGCCCCCAGGGCTGCGGGGCGAAGCGGAGGAACCGGCCGACCGCGTGGACCTCGTACTTCTCCTCGTGGCCGGGGATCCCGAACCACACGAAGCCCTTGATTCGGTAGAGCCCCGCCGGCCGCCGGTCGAGGAAGTCGATGAACCGGCGCGGGGAGAGCGCCTGGTCGCAGGTGAACTCCGTGCTCTCGTAGACGGCGTGCGCGTGGGTGTGGTGGTCGTGGCCCTCGGCCTCCGCGAGGAGGTCCTCGAAGGAGAGCTGCCCCCGCGTCTCGGTCCAGGGGCGCCGGTCGAAGAGCAGTTCCGGGTCGATCCGCCCGTGGTCGGCTCCCACGACCGGGGTGCCGGGGGCGCAGAGCGCGTCGAGTTCCCTCTCGATCCGGGCTCGTTCGCCGGCGTCGACGCGGTCGGTCTTGTTGAGCACCACCAGGTCCGCGACGGCGAGGTGGCGGTCGGTCTCCGGGTGCGACTCCCGCGTCGCGTCGAATTCGGCCGCGTCCACGATCTGCACCAGCCCGCCGTAGCGGACGGCGGGGTTCTCGCTGGCCATGAGCATCCGGATCATCTCCTGGGGCTCGGCCAGCCCGCTCGCCTCGATGACGATCACGTCGATGCGGTGGACGGGTGCGGAGAGCTTCTCCAGGTAGGCGTCCAGCTCGCTGCCGTCGACGGCGCAGCACAGGCAGCCGCCGCCGAGGGAGACCATCGAGTCCCCGACCTGTCCGGCCACCGACATCGCGTCGATCTCGATCGATCCGAAGTCGTTGACGACGACCCCGATCCGGGTGCCCCCGCGGCCGGCGAGGAGGTGGTTCAGCACGGTGGTCTTGCCGGATCCGAGGAAACCGGCGAGGACGATGACGGGGATGGGCTGCCTGCTGTTCACCCTGTCGATCGTAGCCAGGCTCCGGCGGTCGATCGGCCGATCGCCCGTCGGTCCGTCAGTCGATCAGCGGCACCGGCTGGGGCGGGGTGGGGCCGCTGTACCGGGCGGCAGGACGGATGATCTTCGAATCGGCGGCCTGTTCGAGGATGTTCGCGCTCCAGCCGACCACACGGGCCGCGCAGAAGGTCGGGGTGAACATCTCGCGCGGCAGCCCGCAGAGCTCCATGACCACGCCCGCGTAGAACTCCACGTTGGTGTGCAGCTCCCGGCCGGGCTTGAGCTCGGCGAGGATCTCCTCGACCTGACGCTCGACCTCGACGGCGAAGTCCACGAGGGGCCCGCCGAACTGGAGGGCGATCTCGCGCAGCATGCGCGAGCGGGGGTCCTCGGTGCGGTAGACGGGGTGGCCGAAGCCCATGATCCGCTCGCCCGCCAGGACGCGTTCGCGGATCCACGGCCCGATCCGGTCCACGGTGCCGATGGCGTCGAGGGTGTCGAGGGCGCGGCTGGGTGCGCCGCCGTGCAGCGGGCCTGAGAGCGCACCGATCGCCCCGGTGAGGCAGGCGGCGACGTCGGCGCCGGTGGAGGCGATGACGCGGGCGGTGAAGGTCGAGGCGTTGAAGCCGTGGTCGACGGTGGATATCAGGTACCGCTCGATCGCGCGGGTCTCGACCGGGCCGGGCTCCTGGCCGGTCAGCATGTACAGGTAGTTGGCGGCGTACGGGAGGTCCTCGCGCGGCTCGACGGGCTCCAGCCCCTGCCCGAGCCGGTGCAGGGCGGTCAGCAGGGTCGGTACGGCGGCGCAGGCGGCCAGCGCGTCGGCGGCCCGGCGGGCGGGATCGAGGTCGTACACCGGCCGGAATCCGGCCGAGGCGCCGAGCAGCGAGAGGGCGGTGCGCAGTCCGGCGAGCGGGCCCGAGAGCCGGGTGGCCCGCGCCAGGCCGGGCAGGGCGTCCCGTACCTCCTCCGGCAGCCGGCGCAGTGCGGCGGTCTCGGCGGCGAAGGCGGCCCGCTCGGCGGAGTCGGCGGGCAGGGTGCCGCGGAACATCAGGTGCCAGACGTCCTCGAAGCCGCGGTGGGCGGCGAGTTCGACGGCCGAGTACTGGCGGTAGTGGTAGAAGCCTTCGCGGCCCCGGACGTCGCCCAACTCGGTTTCGGTGACCACGACCCCCGCGAGGCCGCGCGGTCCTTCGATGGTGCTGTCGGTGGTGTTCATGCACCGACCATCCATGATGGATTGAATCCCTGTCAATGTTGATTGAATCAATATATCCATTCATCTGTAGGGTGGTCGCCATGAGCGACGAGAGGGACGGCGGGCGCAGGCTCAGCACACAGGAGGCGGCGCGGGTACTCGGTGTGAAACCGGCGACGGTGTACGCGTACGTCAGCCGGGGCCAGCTCGGCAGCCGCCGCGACCCGGCCGGCCGGGGCAGCACCTTCGACGCGGCCGAGGTGGAGGCGCTGGCCCGGCGGAGCCGGCGCGAGGCGGCGGCTCCCGCCGGGGAGCTCTCCGTCCGTACGGCGCTCACCCTCATCGAGCCGGACCGGTACTACTTCCGGGGCGTGGACGCCGTGGCGCTGGCCTCGGCGTACCGCTACGAGGAGGTCGCGGAGTGGCTCTGGACCGGGACCGTCGTGCGGGGGGCACGGTTCTCGGCTCCCCCGGAGGCGCTGGCGGCGGCCCGGCGGGCCGTGGCCGCGCTGCCCGCCCACGGCGGGCCCATCGACCGGCTGCGGGTGGCGGTGGCCGCCGCCGCGGTGGCGGACCCGCTCCGCTTCGACCTGTCCGAGGAGGCGGTGCTCGGCTCCGCGCGCTGTCTGATCCCCACGCTGGTCGGCGCGCTCCCCGCGGTGGGCGCGGACCGGTGGGCCGGCGACGGCCGGATCGCCCGGCAGCTGTGGTCCCGGCTGACGGCCGTGGAGCCGGACCCGGACGCCCTGGCCGTGCTCGACCTGGCGCTGGCGCTGCTGGTCGACCACGACCTGGCCGCCTCGACCCTGGCCGTACGGGTGGCCGCCTCGGCGCGGGCCCATCCGTACGCGGCGGTCTCCGCCGGGCTCGGCGCGCTCGAAGGGCCCCTGCACGGCGCGGCCGGGCGGCTCGCGCACCGGATGCTGGTGGAGGTGCTGGAACAGGACGGGGCGGCGCCGGTGGTGGCGGAGTACCTGAGGGCCGGGCGCCGGGTACCCGGGCTCGGACACCGGCTCTACCAGGGCGAGGACCCCCGCGCGCGGGCGCTGTTCGCCCGGCTGGAAGCGCTGGAGCAGGCCGCTCCCGCGCTGGCCGCGGCCCGCGAGGTGGCCGCGGTGATGGCCCGGCAGGGCGGGCTGCACGCCAATGTGGACCTGGCGCTGGCGGTGCTGACCGTCTCGTGCGGGATGCCCGCGGAGGCCGGGGAGACGATCTTCGCGGTGGCCCGTACGGCGGGCTGGATGGCACACGCGCTGGAGGAGTACCAGGAGCGGCCGCTGCGGATGCGGCCGAGCGGGCAGTACCACGGGCCCCGCCCGCCCCAGCCGCTGCCGTGACGCCACCTCACCCGCAGTGAGGCGCACCCCACGGGCCGAACACGACAGAAGTGGCGAACCCGACAAGCTCGGCGCAGGCGTTCCCCTCCGGCCGGGCCCGGCCTACCGTTGCTGCCCATGCGGTTCCCCCTCATGAGCGCTCGGCGCCTCGGGCTGCCCAGACGGGCCGTCACCCAGATCCTGCTGACCCAGCTGGCCATCGCCGCCGGGGTCGCCGTGCTGGCGATGGGACTCTTCCTGGCGCCGCTGAGCGCTCAGCTCGACGACCAGGCCATGCGGCGCGCCCTGGCGATCGCGCAGAGCGCCGCGGCCGACCCCTCGCTGGCCGCCGACCTCCTGGACTCCGGAGCCTCGCGGGACAGCCCCGTGCAGTCCTCGGCCGAGCGGATCCGCCGGGCCACCGGGGCCGAGTACGTGGTGGTCCTCGACCTGGACGGCATCCGCCGCTCGCACCCGAGCGCCGACCGGATCGGGCTGCCTGTCTCCACCGACCCCAGCGACGCGCTGGCGGGCCGCGAGGTCATGGAGATCGACGACGGCACCCTGGGGCGCTCCGCGCGCGGCAAGGTCCCGCTGGTCGCCGCCGACGGCGAGATCGTCGGCGCCGTCTCGGTGGGCATCGCCTACGACAGCGTCCGGGACCGGCTGCTCGGCGCCATCCCGGGCCTGCTCGCCTACGCGGGCGGTGCACTGGCCGCGGGCGCCCTGGCGGCCTATCTGCTCTCCCGCCGGATCCAGCGCCAGACCCGGGACCTGGCCTTCTCCGACATCTCCGGCCTGCTCGCGGAGCGCGAGGCGATGCTGCACTCCATCCGTGAGGGCGTCATCGCCCTCGACCGCGAGGGCCGGGTCCGGCTCGTGAACGACGAGGCCGCCCGGCTGCTGGGCCTCGCCCCGGACTCGGCCGGCACCGTGGCGGGTCGCCCCCTGGACGACGTACTCGGCGGCGGCCGCACCGCCGACGTGCTGGCGGGCCGCGTCACCGGCCGGGACCTGGTCACCGTCCAGGGCCCCCGGGTGCTGGTCGCCAACCGCATGCCCACCGAGGACGGCGGCGCCGTCGCCACCCTGCGCGACCGCACCGAGCTGGAACGCCTGGGCCGCGAACTCGACTCCACCCGGGGCCTCATCGACGCCTTGCGCGCCCAGGACCACGAGCACGCCAACCGCCTCCACACCCTCCTCGGCCTGCTGGAACTGGGCCTGCACGAGGAGGCGGTGGAGTTCGTCACCGAGGTCGCCGACGTGCACCGCACGACCGCCGAACAGGTCACCGAGAAGGTCCACGACCCGCTGCTGGCCGCCCTTCTCGTGGGCAAGGCGGCCGTCGCGGCCGAACGCGGCGTCCCCCTGCGGCTGGCCGAGACCACCCTCCTCCCCGACCGCCTGGTGGACCCGGGCGGCCTCGTCACGATCATGGGCAACCTCGTGGACAACGCCCTGGACGCCGCCGCCGGTTCGGCGGCGCCCCTGGTCGAGGTGGAGCTGCGCGCGGAGGGGCGTACCGCCGTGCTCCGAGTGCGGGACAGCGGCCCCGGAGTGCCAGCCACGCGCCGCGAGGAGATCTTCACCGAGGGCTGGTCGACCAAGCAGCCCAGCGCCCACGGCGAGCGGGGGCTGGGCCTCGCCCTCGTACGCCGCCTCGCGGAGCGGCAGGGCGGCAGCGCCCGGGCCGGTGGAGCAGCGGACGGAGGGGCGGAATTCTCCGTCGTACTCCCGGAGGCCCTGCGATGAACGGGGCGGTGAACCGGGCAGTGAACGGGGCGGTGAACGGGTCCCCGATCCACGTATTGGTCGTCGACGACGACATGCGTGTTGCCCGGATCAACGCGGCGTACGTGGCGAAGGTTCCCGGTTTCCGGGTGACGGCGCAGGCCCATTCGGCCGCCGAGGCCCTGGAGTTCCTCACCTCGCGGACGGTGGACCTGGTCCTCCTGGACCACTACCTCCCCGACGAGAACGGCCTGGACCTGGTCCGGCGCCTGCGCCAGCTCGGCCACCACACCGACGTGATCATGGTCACGGCCGCCCGCGACCTCGCCACCGTGCAGGCCGCAATGCGCCTCGGCGCCCTCCAGTACCTGGTCAAACCCTTCACCTTCGCCGGACTGCGCACCCGGCTGGAGGCGTACGGGGCCCTGCACCGCACCCTGGAGACGGGTGGCGAGGCCGAACAGGCCGAGGTGGACCGGATCTTCGGCGCCCTCGCCGTGGCGGGACCCGCGAACGAGCTCCCCAAGGGCCACTCCCCGACCACCGCGGAACTGGTCCGCCAGGTCCTGCGCTCCGCGGAGGGCCCGCTGTCCACCCAGCAGATCGCCGATCGTGCGGGCATCAGCCGCCAGACCGCCCAGCGCTACGTGAAATTGCTCGAACGCACCGCCCGCGTGACCCTGGCCCTGCGCTACGGCGAGACCGGCCGGCCGGAGCACCGCTACACCTGGCTCCCGTCGGAGGGGCCGGCCTGACTGTGCTCAGACCGCTCCGGCGCCGGTCAGCGAGCGGACCTCCGTCTGCGCGTGCTTCGCCTCGTCCGGCTCCTCGCCCGAGGTGACCGTGCCCAGCCAGCCCGCCAGGAACCCGAGCGGGATCGAGACGATCCCCGGGTTCTGCAGCGGGAAGTACTGGAAGTCCACGCCCGGGAAGAGGGATTCCGGACTGCCCGACACCACCGGCGAGACCAGCACCAGCAGCACCGCCGGAACCAGGCCCCCGTACACCGACCAGACGGCTCCCCGCGTGGTGAAGCCGCGCCAGAAGAGCGAGTACAGGAGCACCGGCAGGTTCGCCGAGGCCGCCACCGCGAAGGCCAGCCCCACCAGGAACGCCACGTTGAGGTCCTGGGCGAGCAGTCCGAGGGCGATCGCCACCGCCCCGATGCCGACGGCCGCGGCCCGGGCCACCGAGACCTCACTGCGCTGCCTGGCGCGGCGCCGCTTGAGGGAGGCGTACAGGTCGTGGGCGACGGAGGCCGAGGAGGCCAGGGTGATGCCGGCCACGACGGCCAGGATGGTGGCGAAGGCGATGGCCGCCACGAAGGCGAACAGCACCGCGCCGCCGGTGGATCCCGCGCCCCCGCCGAGGAAGGCCGCGAGCAACGGAACGGCCGTGTTCCCCGAGGCGTTGGAGGCCCGCACCTCGTCCGGGCCCACCAGCGCCGCCGCCCCGAAGCCGAGCACGATGGTCATCAGGTAGAAGCCGCCGATGAGCGCGATCGCCCACACCACCGAGCGGCGTGCCGCCCGGGCCGTGGGGACCGTGTAGAAGCGCGACAGGATGTGCGGCAGCCCGGCGGTCCCGAGGACGAGCGCGAGGCCGAGGCTCATGAAGTCGACGCGGGCGGTCCAGTCCCCGCCGTACCTGAGGCCGGGCCCGAGGAACCGGGACCCGTGCCCGCTGCGGTCGGCGGCGCTGGTGAGCAGCTGGTCGAAGTCGCCGTGAAAGCGCAGCAGGACGAGCACGGTCAGCGTGATCGCCCCGCCCATCAGCAGGACCGCCTTCACGATCTGGATCCAGGTGGTGGCCCGCATCCCGCCGAAGGACACGTAGACCACCATCAGCGCACCCACCCCGATCACGGTCAGGGTCCGGGCCGCCGCGCTCGAACCGCCGAGAAGCAGGCCGACCAGGCTGCCCGCGCCGACCATCTGCGCGACCAGGTAGAGCACGGAGACGACGACCGAGGAGGTGCCGGCCGCGATCCGCACCGGGCGCTCGCTCATCCGGGCGGCGACCACGTCGGCGAGGGTGAAGCGCCCGCAGTTGCGGACCAGTTCGGCGACCAGGAACAGCACCACCAGCCAGGCGACGAGGAATCCCACCGAGTAGAGCATGCCGTCGTAGCCGAACAGGGCGATCAGGCCGGAGATGCCGAGGAAGGAGGCGGCGGACATGTAGTCGCCGGCGATGGCGAAACCGTTCTCCATCGGTGAGAACAACCGGCCGCCCGCGTAGAACTCCTCCGCCGACCCGTGCCGGTTCCGGCTGACCCAGGTGGTGATGCCCAGGGTCACCGCGATGAAGACGCTGAACAGGATCAGCGCGAGGGTCTGGTGCTCGGTGGTCACCGGCCGGCCCCCCTCGCCCGGGTCCGCTCCTGGTCGCGTTCCTGCTCGAAGACGGTCCAGCGCAGGTCGAGCGCGGCCCGGTCCCGGCGCAGTCGCGCGTGCCGGGCGTAGGCCCAGGTCAGCAGGAAGGTGGTGAGGAACTGGCCGAGCCCCGCCAGCATGGCCACGTTGACCGCGCCCACCACGGGCCGCGCCATCAGGCCGGGCGCGGCGGTGGCGGCGACCACGTAGGCGACGTACCAGAGGAAGAAGCCGGCGGTCGCGGGGACGACGAACCCGCGGTAGCGGCTGCGGACCTCCTGGAAGGCGGCGCTGCGCTGCACTTCGAGGTAGATGTCGGATGCGCCGTGCGCGGGGCTGCCGCCGGGGGCCGGGCGCGGCGGGGTCGTTTCCTCGCCTTCGCCCCAGCCGACGGCCAGCGCGTCGTACCAGGGGTCGTCCAGCCGGATCGTTCCGGCATCACGACCTTCGTGCTTGTCCACCGAACTCTCCTTGTCCGCTGCCGCATTGGCCGCGTGCTCACAAGGATGTGCTCAATAGTCGCTTTCCGGACTGGTGTACCGGCGCTCTTCACTCCAACAGGTGATGGAGGGAAGAGCGCCGGTGTGCCGTGAGGCGTCTCGGAGCCGGTGGCGGCGGGCTGCGCCGACCGTCGGCTCCGGCCGGGTCAGGCGTCGATGCGCGAGCGGTCGAGGGTCGCCGCGGAGCTCGTGATGAACTCCTTGCGCGGTGCCACCTCATTGCCCATGAGCAGGTCGAAGACCTGCTCGGCCGAGTCCAGGTCGCCGATGTTGATCCGGCGCAGGGTGCGGAAGCGGGGGTCCATGGTGGTCTCCGCCAGCTGGTCCGCGTCCATCTCGCCCAGACCCTTGTAGCGCTGGATCGAGTCCTTGTACCGGATGTTCTTGCGCTGGTACTCCAGCAGGGTCTGGCGCAGCTCGTTGTCCGAGTACGTGTAGACGTACTTGTCCTGGCCCTTCTTCGGCTGGACCAGCTCGATCCGGTGCAGCGGCGGCACGGCCGCGAAGACCCGGCCGGCCTCGACCATCGGCCGCATGTACCGCTGGAAGAGCGTGAGCAGCAGGCAGCGGATGTGGGCGCCGTCCACATCGGCGTCGACGAGCAGCACGATCTTGCCGTAGCGGGCCGCGTCGATGTCGAAGGTCCGGCCCGAGCCGGCTCCTATGACCTGGATGATCGCCCCGCACTCGGCGTTCTTGAGCATGTCCGAGATCGAGGACTTCTGGACGTTGAGGATCTTGCCCCGGATGGGCAGGAGCGCCTGGAACTCCGAATTCCGGGCGAGCTTCGCCGTGCCGAGGGCCGAGTCGCCCTCGACGATGAAGAGCTCGCTGCGCTCCACGTCGTCGCTGCGGCAGTCGGCCAGCTTGGCGGGGAGCGAGGAGGTCTCCAGCGCGGTCTTGCGGCGCTGCGCCTCCTTGTGCTGCCGGGCGGCGATCCGGGTCCGGGCGGCCGCGACGATCTTCTCCATCACGGCGCGGGCCTGCTGCTTGTCGTCACGCTTGGTCGAGGTCAGGAAGGCCTTGAGCTCCTTGGCGACCACGGCGGCGACGATCCGGGTGGCCGCGGAGGTGCCGAGCACCTCCTTGGTCTGGCCCTCGAACTGCGGCTCGGCGAGGCGGACGGTGACGACGGCGGTCATGCCCTCCATCGCGTCGTCCTTGACCACGTCGTCCTCGGCGACGCGCAGCAGCTTGGCCGAGCGCAGCACCTCGTTCACGGTCTTGGCGACCGAGCGTTCGAAGCCGGAGACGTGGGTGCCGCCCTTGGGGGTGGCGATGATGTTCACGAAGGACTTGACGTTGGTCTCGTAGCCCGTGCCCCAGCGCAGGGCGATGTCCACGCCGAGCTCGCGCGTGACCTCGGTGGGCGTCATGTGGCCGCGGTCGTCGAGGACCGGGACGGTCTCCTTGAAGGTGCCCGTGCCGCTCAGGCGCAGCACGTCGCAGACGGCCTTGTCCTGGGCGAGGTACTCGCAGAACTCGCTGATGCCGCCGTCGAAGCGGAACGTCTCCTCGGTCTTGCCGGCGCCGTCGATGCCGCGCTCGTCGCGCACCACAAGGGTCAGGCCGGGGACGAGGAAGGCGGTCTGGCGTGCGCGCTGGTAGAGCGTCTCCAGGTTGAGCCGGGCGTCCTTGAGGAAGATTTGGCGGTCGGCCCAGTAGCGGACCCGGGTGCCGGTCTTGCCCTTGGTGATCCGCTTGACCTTGCGCAGGCCGTTTGCGGGATCGAACGGACTTTCGGGTCCCTGCTCGGTGAACATCCCGGGGACGCCGCGGCGGAAGCTGATGGCGTGGGTGGCGCTGTTGCGGTCGACCTCGACGTCCAGCCGGGCGGAGAGGGCGTTGACCACGGAGGCGCCGACGCCGTGCAGGCCGCCGGAGGCGGCGTACGAGCCGCCGCCGAACTTGCCGCCCGCGTGCAGCTTGGTCATGACGACCTCGACACCGGACAGGCCGGTCTTGGGCTCGACGTCCACGGGGATGCCGCGGCCGTTGTCCCGGACCTCGACGGAGGCGTCCTCGTGGAGGATGACCTCGATGTGGTCGCAGTAGCCGCCCAGGGCCTCGTCGACGGAATTGTCGATGATCTCCCACAGGCAGTGCATCAGGCCACGACTGTCGGTCGAGCCGATGTACATGCCGGGGCGCTTGCGGACGGCCTCCAGCCCTTCGAGGACGAGCAGGTGCCGCGCGGTGTAGTTGGAACCGTCCCGGTCTGCTCCGGACAGCAGCGCGCTGGAAGGCACGGACGTGTCGGCGGTCACGCAGTTCGCTCCTCGCTGAATTTCTTTTCTGGCCCTGTCGGGCGCAGGGGTGGCTCGGCTGCCGCTCGAAGGGTACCGAGGCCAGGTAGAGCCGATGCAACGCCACCCTCGCGCGCTCCTCACCCTAGTCCAGATCCGTACGAACGTTCGATCCCCCGGGCGGGTGAAGGAAACATCACGTTCCCTTCCGCGCATGAACCATTTAGGGTTCGGGCACGTCCTCATGAACAACCTGGCACTCACGCCGGGGGAGGATGGAACTGCAACAAGCGCACGACTGACAACGCGAAACCGTAAAGCAACGCAATACGGCTCCTTCGCCGCCAACCGGCAACAGCCGGCCAGCTTCGGAAGGAAGTTTCGAGGAAAAGCCGCGAGCGGGAACGTTTTCGGCCTGGTTGGATGTTGACCCTGGTACGACAGCTCGTCGAGCTAGAGAAGAGGCGACGTGACTACTGTTCTGACACCCGCGACCCCGCTGACGGCCGCTGACCGATGCGACCGTTGCGGCGCCCAGGCATATCTGCGCGTCGTCCTGCTGAGCGGCGGTGAACTGCTCTTCTGCGCCCACCACGGTCGCAAGTTCGAGCCGGAACTCAAGAAGATCGCCGCGGAAATACAGGATGAGACCGAGCGGCTTACGTCCGCTCCGGCTGCCAATGCCGAACCCGAGGACCGCTGACACAAGGCCTATACCTCGCATCCGACGAGCCAGGACCGGCGATGCCGGTCGACGGGCGGCACCCCTGAGACCCAGGGGTGCCGCCCGTCCTCACATCCACGGCCGCCCGCGCTCGGGGCGGGCGGCCGGTACGGTCGCTAGCCCGGGCGGTGCCCCTGTACGGGCCCTGCACCGGGTACGGAGCGCCTGCGGGCCTCCCATGCGGCGTCCTGGGCCCCGCCGGGCTGCGCGCCCGTCTCCGGGGCTGTCACGAAGCCGGCGAGGGGGGCGATGCGCGTGTACACCCCCGGGCTGTCCGCGCGCCCGCAGCCGCGCCCCCACGAGACCAGCCCGATGAGCCGCCCCTGAGCGACGAGCGGTCCCCCGCTGTCGCCCTGGCAGGCGTCCTTGCCGCCGTCGCCGTCCCCCGCGCACACCATGGACTCGGCGCGGTACTGCCCGTCGGCGTCCCCCGGGTAGGCCCTCCCGCACACCTCGTCCGCGAGCACCGTCACCCGCGCGGCCCGGAGCGCGTACGCGTAGTCACCGAAACCGCTCGTGTCGCCCCAGCCGTAGACGGCCGCCTCGGTGCCCACCTCGTAGGCGGAATGCCCCGCCTCCGCCAGGGGGAGCACGTGGAGGGCCGGCACGGCCTCGGCCAGTTCCAGGACGGCGAGGTCGCCCGCGTTGCTCTGCGCGTCGTAGGCCGGGTTCACCCGGACCCCGCGCACCGGGATCTCCCGGCCGTCGGCCGCCGTCAGCTCCGTACGCCCGACGATCACCCGGAAGTCGGGCACGGACTCGACCGGGCCGCCCAGCACCTGGCGGCCCAGGCAGTGGGCCGCGGTCACCACCCGGGTCGGAGCCACGACGACTCCCCCGCAGAACTGCCCGCCCCGCGTACCCCCGAACCGGTCACGGCTGGCGAGCGCCACGACCCACGGGCTGTCGGCCACGCTGACCGGCTTCCCGCCGATCACCACGCTGTCCGCGGCCGCCTGCGGCATCTGGGCCAGCGGCGCTGCCGCCGCTCCCGCCGCCAGGGTCAGCGCTCCCGCCAGAGCACGGGCAAAGGGACGACGCATGAGGCCTCCTGACTCCGAGTGTGCATGACTCCACCCAGAGTGGGATGCCCGGTGGCCGAGCGCACCCGCGCGGCCACCGCGTCGTCCCCGCAGCGGTCAGTCCAGGTAGTCGCGCAGCACCTGGGAGCGGGACGGGTGCCGCAGCTTCGACATCGTCTTCGACTCGATCTGGCGGATCCGCTCACGCGTGACCCCGTAGACCTTGCCGATCTCGTCGAGGGTCTTGGGCTGGCCGTCCGTGAGGCCGAAGCGCATCGAGACCACGCCGGCCTCGCGCTCGCTCAGCGTGTCGAGCACCGAGTGCAGCTGCTCCTGCAGGAGCGTGAAGCTCACGGCGTCGGCCGGGACGACCGCCTCGGAGTCCTCGATGAGGTCACCGAACTCGCTGTCGCCGTCCTCGCCGAGCGGCGTGTGCAGGGAGATCGGCTCGCGGCCGTACTTCTGGACCTCGATGACCTTCTCGGGGGTCATGTCGAGTTCCTTGGCCAGCTCCTCCGGGGTGGGCTCGCGGCCCAGATCCTGGAGCATCTGGCGCTGCACGCGGGCGAGCTTGTTGATGACCTCGACCATGTGCACCGGGATGCGGATGGTGCGGGCCTGGTCGGCCATGGCGCGCGTGATCGCCTGCCGGATCCACCAGGTCGCGTACGTGGAGAACTTGTAGCCCTTGGTGTAGTCGAACTTCTCGACCGCGCGGATGAGGCCCAGGTTGCCTTCCTGGATCAGGTCCAGGAAGAGCATGCCGCGGCCCGTGTAGCGCTTGGCGAGGGAGACCACGAGGCGGAGGTTGGCCTCCAGCAGGTGGTTCTTCGCGCGCCGGCCGTCCTCGGCGATGATCTCCAGCTCGCGCTTGAGCTTGGGCGCCAGCTTGTCGGAGTTCGCCAGCTTGTCCTCGGCGAACAGGCCGGCCTCGATGCGCTTGGCGAGCTCCACCTCCTGCTCGGCGTTGAGGAGGGGGACCTTGCCGATCTGCTTGAGGTAGTCCTTGACCGGGTCGGCGGTGGCGCCGGCGACCACGACCTGCTGGGCGGGGGCGTCGTCCTCGTCGTCGGAGATGACGAAACCCTTGTTCTCGCCGCTCTCCTCCTCTTCGTCGGCCTCGGCCTTGACGGCGTCGGGACCCTCGTCGGTGGTCTCGTCGTCGCCGCCCTCGTCGGAGTCCTTCTTGGCCGCGGTCTTCTTCGCCGCCGTCTTCTTGGCCGCGGTCTTCTTGGCGGGCGCGGCCTTCTTCGCGGCGGTCTTCTTCGCCGCCGTCTTCTTGGCCGCGGGCTCGGTTCCCGGCTCCTCCGCGAGGACGTCCGCGGTCTCCGGGTCCGCCGTCCCGGCCGCCGGGGCCGCGGCGGGCGCGCCGTCCGCGGGCTGCGCCGCCGTCGTCCTGGCCGCGGTCTTCCTGACGGGCTCGGTGGCCGTCCGCTTGGCCGGGCTCTTCGCTGCGACGCTCTTGCGGGTGGTGCGCTTGGGCGACTCCGCGGCACTGACCATCAGCGTCACACCCTCTTCCTCGAGGATCTGGTTGAGGCTGCGCAGAACATTCTTCCACTGGGTCGCAGGAATCTGGTCAGCCTCGAAGGCCCGACGCACGTCATCGCCGGCGATCTGCCCCTCGGCCTTGCCCCGCTCGATGAGCGCCATCACAGACTCGGAATCGGCGATCTCCGGCGGGAGCGTACGGGATGTGCTGGCCGACACGAACAACCTCTCGGAACGATGGGAACGGCTTCCGACGCCGGGCCTGGTGGCGCTGGACCGGAGCCGACGACCACTGACCGGGGATGGGCCGGCGGCGCGGGCAGGGGCCGGGGAGCTGCACAGCACCCCCAAGGGCTGCTGTCTTCCCTCCGTCGGCCATCACCTCTTAGGTCATCGCGTGACCTCGCAGAGTGTTACGCGCAATCTTCGTGGCCCGAGTCACACCCCGGGTGGACGGACGCCGGTCAGGGGGCCGTCACGGCCGTCCGGACGGGGCCGGAGCGCCGTGACGGAGCGCCCCACACGGGTGTCGCCGGACCCGACCGGGCCCGGCGACACGTCCTGCACACCCCCACTCCCCCGCGCGTCCGCCCGTCAGTGCTCGCGCGGGGCGGGGACCACGCGCTCTACCTCCGGATGCACCGTCAGGAGCTGGCGCATGGCGTTCTCGGCGCCGATCGCGTCGCCCGCGGCGATGGCCTCGACCATCCGCGCGTGGTGGGCGACACAGGTCTCGCTCGGCCGGTCGCAGGCGGTGATCGGGCTGCCGGAGACCTGGAGCGCGGCGGAGACGATGCCGGAGAGGTGCTCCAGCATGCGGTTGCCGGCGACCTGGATGAGGAGCGCGTGGAACTCGTTGTCGGCGCGCGCGAAGGTGATCGAGTCGCCCTGGCCGAGGGCGTGGCCCATGATCTCGACCATGTCGGCGAGGCGCTGCTGGATGTCCGGCCGGCCGTGGCCGGCGGCGAGGCGGGCGGCGAGCGGTTCGATGGTCCAGCGGAGCTCGCCCAGCTCGCGGCGCTGGTCGTCGCGCTGGGGGCCGAAGGCGCGCCACTCGATGATGTCGGGATCGAGCAGGTTCCAGTCCGCGACGGGGCGGACCCGGGTGCCGACGTTGGGGCGAGCGCTGACGAGGCCCTTGGCCTCCAGGACCCGCAGCGATTCGCGGACGACCGTACGGGAGACCTCGAAGCGCTGGCCGATCTCCTCGGGGACCAGGGGCCGGTCCGCTCCGAGGTCGCCGGAGACGATCATCTGGCCCAGCTGCTGGACGAGTTGGCCGTGCAGTCCGCGGCCGCGGCTGCCTGCCGCGCGGCGGCCGACCCGGCCCAACTCGACGTCGGCGCCGTCCCAGTGGGGCGCTCCGACGCGGTCGGACCCGGGGGCCTCCGCGTAGGGGTAGCGGTCGAGTTCGCCCGGGCCGGCGAGGCCGGAGTCGGCGTGGCGGGCGGCGGTCATCATGGTGTGCGCAAGGGTACTCACGAATCCTTTGTCGGCCGTGCCTCCATGACCCTTGAGGTCTTTGGTGAAAAGCACACGAAAGGGTGATCGGTGCCACCTACGCAATTGACGACTTATCGTAAAGAACCGGGCCTTTTGCGGGGAGTTGCGGTCCGCTTGACGCGACACGGACGGCAACGGTCCCGTCCGGGATATCTCCGGCACCGGAACGATCACCAACGGACCCGGCTGCGCAGTCCGGTGAACCCATAGGCGCACAACAGGACCATCAGCGACAGCACCAGCGCGGTCCCGACGGGTTGGGCCATCACCCGCAGGGCCCCCATGAGCAGCCGGTCCGCCTCCGGCGGCCACTGCACCCAGGTCAAGCCCCGCAGCCGGGGTCCGAGTCCGGTGACCGGGTACGCGGACGAACCCTCCAGGGCCTTGCGCACCAGCGGCACCACCATCACCGGTACGGCGAGCACCGCGGCCAGTCCGGCGGTGGCGGACCGGAAGGCACCGGAGGCCAGTACGCCGGCCCAGGCGCAGCCGATGAGCAGCCCGGCCCAACTCACGGCCGGCGAAAGCCACTCCACCGGGGTGCGCAGCGGGCCGCTGTCGAAGACGAGCGCGAGGGCGGCGGCGTCGGCCGCGACGGCCAGGGCGCCCAGCAGCAGGGCGAGGACCGCGCAGACGCCGAGCTTGGCGGTGAGCAGCCCCATCCGGCGGGGCACGGTGCCGCGGTCGGCGGCGAGTGCGGGGTAGCGGTACTCCTCGCCGAAGGCCAGCGCGCCGAGCAGTCCCGCGCCGAGGGCGGCGGGCGGCAGCGGCAGCAGTTCGGGCCAGGCGGCGAGCAGCCTGTTCTGCGGGGTCTGCCCGGCCCGGGCCAGCACCAGGGAGGTGAGGACGGAGAAGGCTACGACGAGGGCGGCGGTGAGGACGGGCGTGGCGGTGCCGAAGACGCGGAGCAGCTCGTAGCGCAGCGGCCTCAGCGGCCCTCCCACGCGGCGCACGGCCGAGGCGGGCCGCCGGGGACGGTCCTGCCGGGGGCGCCGGCCGGAGTCCCCGTGTCCGGCCTCTGCGGGCTCCGAAGGGTGCTCGGGGGCGGAGGCGGAGGCGGGGGTGGACGCCGGGGCGGACGCGCGGGCATGCGGTACCGGCGCCGTCGGCGACCCGGCGTCGCCCGTCTCGTCGGCGAGCTGGTGGACCAGCACGCCGTGCCGGAAGGCGGCCTCGCCGACCTCGGCGCAGTTGCTGCCGTACACGGAGAGGCGGCTGCCGCTCTCCTCGACGATCTCCACCGAGCGCTGGGCGGCCCGGGCCTCCCGGCCCAGTACGTCGGCCAGCCGGGCGGCGTGCGGGGTGCGCACGGCGACCCGCGGCCTCAGCCGGGTCCGGGCGAACTCGGCGGCGTCCTGGTCGGCGACGAGCCGGCCCGCCTCGATACTGACGACCCGGTCGGCGCTGCGGGCGGCTTCCTTCGCGTCGGCGGTGGTGAAGAGCACGGCCCCGCCGAGGGAGGCGTGGCCGCGCAGCAGCCCGTGCAGCCAGCCGCGCTCGCGGGGGGAGAGTCCGGCGCCGGGCTCGTCCAGGAGCAGGGTGCACGGATCGGCGAGCAGGGCCGCGGCCAAGGCGACCCGGCGCTCCATGCCGAGCGAGAGCGAACCGAGCCGCTGGTCCCGGAGGCCGGCGATGCCGACGACCTCCAACATGGTGTCGGCCCGGGAGGCGGGCACCCCGGCGGCGGCGCAGAGCATCCGCAGCTGGTTGCGGACGGTCCGTGCGGGGTTGCCGGGTACGTCGCCCAGCAGTACGCCGACCTCACGGCCGGGGTACGGGAGCCGGTGCAGCGGGCGGCCGCGGAAGTAGGTGACGCCGCGGCCCGGTTCGAGTTCGAGCATGAGCCGCAGTGCGGTGGTCTTGCCCGATCCCGGCTCTCCGAGCAGGGCGGTCACGTGCCCCGGGCGGGCCTCGAAGGTGAGGTCGTCCACGAGGGGCGGGGCGTCGGGGCGGTGTTTGCTGGTGAGTCCGATGGCCTGGAGCATCGCTTCTCTCGCGGGGGGTGAGACCGCTCTGCGGCAGGGTGAGTACCGCAAGCAAGATAACGCGATATGTCCGATTTTCTACGCAACCGGTCCGCCAGGGCGCCGGGATTGCCCTCAGACTCCGCACGGCTGCTCGGCCCGGTCCCCGCGCCGCCCGGCCCGCGACGGCCGGCGCGTGGGGCGCGGTGTCAGACTTCGGGGCGCAGCATCGGCGGGTTGAGCAGCGTGGCCCCGCCGGCGCGGAACAGCTGGGCCGGCCGCCCGCCCTGACGGGTCGTCGTCCCTCCGGCCGGCACCAGGAACCCGGGGGTCCCGGTGACCTTGCGGTGGAAGTTGCGCGGGTCCAGGGCCACGCCCCAGACGGCCTCGTAGACCCGGCGCAGCTCGCCGACGGTGAACTCGGGCGGGCAGAAGGCGGTGGCCAGCGAGGAGTACTCGATCTTCGAGCGGGCCCGCTCCACGCCGTCGGCGAGGATCCGCGCGTGGTCGAAGGCGAGCGCCGTGGCCGCCTCGTCGTGGGAGGCCAGCAGCTCGTCCACCGGGGCCCAGCGCGCGCTGTTGGCGTCTCCCCCGGCCCGCGGCGCCGGCAGGTCCGGAGCCAGTACCAGATGCGCCACGCTGACGACACGCATCCGCGGATCCCGCTTCGGGTCGCCGTACGTGGCGAGCTGTTCGAGGTGCGCGCCGTTGCCCGCGCCGGGCAGGGCGGGATCGTGGGCGCACAGGCCGGTCTCCTCGGCGAGCTCGCGCGCGGCGGCGCCGGCCAGGTCCTCGTCCCCTCGGACGAATCCGCCGGGCAGCGCCCAGCGCCCCTGGAACGGCTGCTCACCCCGGCGGACGACCAGCGCGCAGAGCGCGTGGCGCCGCACGGTGAGCACGACCAGGTCGACGGTGACGGCAAAGGGCGGGAAGGCCGACGGGTCGTAGGGCGACATGCCGCGATCATAGTCGTCTGCCTGACGATAAACAGCTCTTTGGTGACCTTGAAGACGCTGTTCCGGAGGCGGGCGGGCCGCGGCCCGGCCTGCCGCCCGCCGCGATCGGCCATCGCACTAGCCGCCCAGCTGGAGCGCATCGGCGGCCTCCTCCACCATGCCGAGGCCGAGCCGGCTGATCCGGACGGCGAAGGGCTCGCCCGACACCCGCAGGCCCGAGAGTCGCAGCGCGCCGAGGGGGGCGCCCGGGAGCGGGGCGAGGGCGACCGTGCCCGCGGGGGCGTCGGGGCGGATCCCCGCGAGGGCGGTCAGCACGTGGATCCCGGCCGCCGCGGCCACGGCGGCGGGTCGGCAGGCCGCCGGGTGCGGGACGGGGGCGCTGCCGGCGGTGCGCTGCTCGGCCGCGAACATCTCCGGCAGCCGGTACCCGAACGCTTCCGCCGCGTCCAGCAGGCCCCGCAGCAGGCCCGCGGCCTCCTTCTCGAAGCCCGCCTGGGCCAGGCCCGCCACGGCCACGGCGCTCTCGTACGCCCGCACCGCGCCCGAGCGGTGGCCGAACGGGTTGTGCCCCGGCTCCCTGGTGGCCATGCTCCGCAGGCCCCATCCGGAATCCATGGCGGGGGCTCCGAGCAGCCGGGCCAACTGCTCCGAGCGCACCCGGTCGAGGAGCCCCGGGGCCGGCCGGCCGCCGCCGAGGAGTCCGGTGTCGAGCAGGTGGGCGGCGGCTCCCGTGAGCCGAGGCAGGGGCCGGCCGTCGGGGTGCAGGGCCGATGCGGGCCGGCCGCCGTCCGGGCCGTCGATCCAGAACCCTGCCCGGAACCGCTCCCGCAGCTCGGCGGCCCGCTCCAGCCACTCCTCGGCGCCGGGCCGCCCGCATCCGGCGAGGAGGTCCGCGCCGAGCACGGCCGCCCGGTGGGCGTGGGCCTGGGTCTCGCAGCGCCGCGGACCGGGGTCGGGATCGGCCAGGAGGCCGTCCTCCCCCAGAGCCCCGCGCAGCCAGTCGAGGCACCGCTCGGCGGCCGGGAGCAGCCGGGCCACCTCGTCTTCCGGCAGGCCCCACAGCCGGGCTTCGGCCAGCACCGCGGGGAAGGCCAGGGTCGCCTCCGTGCCGGTGCACCCGGGCGGCAGCTGGGGGCCCGCTCCGCGCAGGGGGCCCGGGATCTTCCCGGCGTCCGGCCCGCGCCCTTCGGTCTGGGTCCGGGCCAGGATGCGCAGGGTGGCCGCGGCCAGCCCGGTCCCGAGGGGCAGCGCCATCCGCGCGGCCCACAGTGACTCGGCCGGGGCCAGGCCCAGCCGCCACGGCGCTCCGGCCGCCGCGAAGGCGTCGCCGGGCGCCTCCGGGTCCCTCAGGAGGAGCGCGCCCAGGTCCTCGACGCTGCTGCGGAACCACGCCTCGACCCTCGGGTCGTCCCCTTCGGCCCGGGCGTCGGCCAGCGGGTTGGCGACTTGCCCGGCGGGAGCCCGCTCGGTGCGGTCCTGAGTGGTGCGCAGTTCGATGGTGCGGGATTCGCCGGGACCCAGTTCGAGCTGCCAGCGCAACAGCCCCGCCGAGGCCAGCGCGTCGTCCGGCGGCGGCTCCGCCGCGGTGACCGCCTGCGCCTCGCCGGTGCTCCAGCGCAGCCCGGCGGCGTGCACCCCGGCGGGCAGCTCGGGCCCCGCCCGGCCGGCGGCCACGGCGGCGAGCTCCGCCAGGTCGGTGCCGAGCAGGACCTCCACGGGCAGGCGCACCGGCCGGGCCGTGAAGCTGCGCAGGGTGATCCGCTCGGTGCCGTCCGCGTGCCTGACCCGTTCCACCCCGATGTCCGGGTCGGGGCCGGGCTCGGCACCGGTGCGGACGGTCGCGGTGAAGGCGGCCCGGTCGGCGCCGAGGCTGCGTCCCTGGACGGCGACCGGGTCCCGGCCCCCGACCCGCAGCACGCAACGGGAGAGCAGCCTGCGCCCGGAGCGGTAGATCCCGTCGATCCCCCGCCCGGTCAGCTGGCCGTGCTCCGGCGAGATGACCAGACAGGGTGCGGCGACGCAGATGACGGCGCCGTGCACGGGCGGCAGTTCGGGCCTGCGGGCTGCCGGAACGCCGGATGGGCGGGGAGGTGCGGGGTGAGACATGCGTCGCCTTGTCTGCGCTCCGGTCGGCTGAGCTGGGCGGCGGCGTGGCCGGGCCCCCACCACCCCACATCTGAACGCCCCCACCCCCGCCCGGGTCACGGTCTGCTGCCCCGCCCGGGGCACGGCCCCCGGACGCGACGGGATCCACGGTTCCGGTCGCGCGCGCCCGGGACGCAGCCTGCGCCGCCGGGTCAGGCCCAGGGCGCTCCGGAGCAGCCGCACCGGACCACCGCCCCAGGGCCGGCGCGCCGTCACTGCTCGCTCCCCGCGGTGCGGCGGGACCCGCGCCGGGGCGCGGTCCGCCCCCGTCGGCCGGGAGGACGCGTACCGGCCGAGGAGCGTGCCCGCCGGGGCTCGCGGCGGCGGCGCTCCTCCCGCAGGCACTCCCGCAGTCCCTCGGGGTCGATCCCCTCGTTGCACGCGTGGTGGAGCAGCTGGGCAAAGCGGTACTCGGCATCCGCGCGCAGGGCCAGGCCGAAGGCGATCCGGGCCGTCGGCTCGTCCCCGGTGGACCAGGAGACCCAGCCGGCGAGGGTGAGCGGGGCCGCGGCGTGCTCGCCGTAGGCCCCGACGCAGCGCCGGGCGAGAGCCCGCCAGAGCCGCAGGGCGGGGGCAGCCTCCTCGTCCTCCATCCACTCGGCCGCGACGTCCCGGATCTCGCGGTCCTGGAGGCCCAGGATGAGCGAGGCGGCCTCGTCGTGGCCGAGCAGGGCGTCGTCCCAGTCGTCGGCGTGGGCGCCGCCCTCGACCGGCGGGGCCAGCGTCATGCGCCGCATCAGGTCCCGGGCGAGGGAGATCGTCTCGGCGCCGACCTCCTCCCGGGTGGCCCCGTCGAGGATCCTCGGCATCAGGGCCGCGGCCGCCCGGTCCAGGGCCCTTTCCGCCTCCGCTGCCACGGCCCCGCGCAGCGGTGCGAGCCGGCCCTCGATGTCCTTGAGGGAGCCCCGGACCCGGAGCCCGGCGAAGGTGGCCGCCGCGGCCATCACCGAGGTGCCGACCGCGGCCAGCCGGGTGCCCTCGGCCGGGCAGCACCGCTCGTCCGGGCAGACGTAGGACCAGAAGCGGCCCTCGGAGAGGCACAGAGCCTCCAGCACGGGCACGTCCAGCGCGCCGCAGGCCAGCCGGATCCGCTGGGCGAGCGGCCGCAGCCGGGTCATCACCTGCCGGCCGCCCTCGTCCTCACGCGGTTCCTGACAGAGGTAGACGACGATGCCGTCGGGCTTGCCGCCGCGTCGTTCGCTGCCCCGGATGAGGCAGTCGGCGACCTGCCGGGCGGTGTCCTCCCATTCCGCCGGCGCGATGGGGATGCCGACCCGGAGCCGGCCGCCGAAGCGCCCGCCCTCCCCGTGCACGGCGACGAGGACGAGGGAGTCGCTCGGGTGGAACCCGAGCATGTAGGGCAGTGCGTCGGCCAGCTCGGCCGGGCTGCGCAGGGTGATCTGGGGGCCGGTGGCCGCTGTGGCCGGGCTGAAGGAGGGCTTGTCGGACGGGCTGCGTGATTCGTGGTTGTTCGTCATGGCACGAAGGTCCCGCGCATGATCCGATAGCGAAAGCCCTGTGGATAACTGTTGACGCTTCAATTTCCACAGGTCGAGAGCGGCATTGGCGCGATGTCACAGGCATCGGGTTGCATGGGGGCATGAACGCAGACCTGAGGTCCTCGGCCGACTCCGTACTAGCCCGCCTCGTGGGCGACCCCACGGGCACCGCCCGGCTGCGTGAGGACCAGTGGCGGGCGATCGAGGCCCTCGTCGCGCACAAGCGACGGGCGCTGGTGGTCCAGCGCACGGGGTGGGGCAAATCCGCGGTGTACTTCGTCGCCACCTCGCTGCTGCGGGCGAGCGGCGCCGGCCCGACCGTGATCGTCTCCCCGCTGCTCGCGCTGATGCGCAATCAGGTCGAAGCCGCGGCCCGGGCGGGGATCCGCGCCCGCACCATCAATTCCGCCAACCCCGAGGAGTGGGAGGGCATCCAGGCCGAGGTCGCCGCCGGCGAGGTCGACGTCCTGCTGGTGAGCCCGGAGCGGCTGAACAACCCCGACTTCCGCGACCAGGTCCTCCCCAAGCTCTCCGCCGCGACGGGTCTGCTCGTGGTGGACGAGGCCCACTGCATCTCCGACTGGGGACACGACTTCCGCCCCGACTACCGCCGGCTCCGCACCATGCTGGCCGACCTTCCGCCCGGCGTCCCGGTCCTCGCCACCACCGCCACGGCCAACGCCCGCGTGACCGCCGACGTCGCAGAACAGCTGGGCACCGGGGCCGGCACGGACGCGCTGGTGCTGCGCGGCCCGCTGGACCGCGAGAGCCTCAGCCTGGCGGTGCTGACCCTGCCCGACGCGGCGCACCGGCTGGCCTGGCTCGCCGACCACCTCGGCGACCTGCCGGGCTCCGGGATCATCTACACGCTGACCGTGGCCGCGGCCGAGGAGGTCACCGCGTACCTGCGCCACCGCGGGCACACGGTGTCCTCGTACACCGGCAAGACGGAGAACGCGGACCGCCAGCAGGCCGAGGACGACCTCCAGGCGAACCGGGTCAAGGCACTGGTGGCCACCTCCGCCCTCGGCATGGGCTTCGACAAGCCGGACCTGGGCTTCGTCGTGCACCTCGGCTCGCCCTCCTCCCCCATCGCCTACTACCAGCAGGTCGGCCGCGCGGGCCGTGGTGTTGAGCACGCCGAGGTGCTGCTGCTCCCCGGCCGCGAGGACGAGGCGATCTGGCAGTACTTCGCCTCGGTGGCCTTCCCGCCGGAGGAGCAGGTGCGCCGCACGCTCGACGTCCTGGCCCAGGCCGGCCGCCCGCTGTCGCTGCCCGCCCTGGAGCCCTTGGTGGACCTGCGTCGCACCCGGCTGGAGACCATGCTCAAGGTCCTCGACGTCGACGGCGCCGTGCACCGCGTCAAGGGCGGCTGGACGTCGACCGGCGAGCCGTGGACCTACGACGCCGAGCGCTACGCCTGGGTGGCCCGGCAGCGGGCGGCCGAGCAGCAGGCCATGCGCGACTACGCGGCGGCCACGGAGTGCCGGATGGAGTTCCTGCGCCGCCAGCTCGACGACGAGGAGGCCGCGCCCTGCGGCCGCTGCGACAACTGCGCCGGCGCCCGGTTCACCGCCGAGGTCTCCACCACCGCGCTGGACACCGCCCGCGGCGAGCTCGGCCGCCCGGGCGTCGAGCTGGAGCCGCGCAAGATGTGGCCGACCGGGCTCGCCGCGGTCGGCGTCGACCTCAAGGGGCGCATCCCCGCCGGGGAACAGACCTCCACGGGCCGGGCGCTGGGCCGGCTGTCCGACATCGGCTGGGGCAACCGGCTGCGCCCGATGCTCGCCCCGCAGGCTCCGGACCAGCCGGTCCCGGACGACGTGACCCAGGCCGTGGTCGCCGTACTCGCCGACTGGGCCCGGGGCCCCGGCGGTTGGGCCTCCGGGGCGCCGGACGCCCCGGCCCGGCCGGTGGGCGTGGTCGCCCTGCCCTCGCGCAGCCGACCCCAGCTGGTCGGTTCGCTGGCCGCGCGGATCGCGGAGGTCGGCCGGATGCCCCTGCTCGGTACGGTCGCCTACACGGACCAGGCTCCGGAGTTCGGGGTGGCGGTCTCGAACAGCGCCCAGCGGGTGCGGGGGCTCCACCAGGCCCTGACGGTCCCGCCGGAACTGGCCGCGGCACTCGCGGAAGCCTCGGGTCCGGTGCTCCTCGTGGACGACCGCTCGGAGAGCGGGTGGACCCTCGCGGTGGCCGGCCGGCTGCTGCGACGAGCAGGCGCGAAAGAGGTGTTCCCGCTGGTGCTGGCGCTCCAGGGATAGCCGAATGCGTCATCTTCGGCGTGGCGGGGCAAGGATATGAACGGCATACCGGCGAATTCCGGTCGGCGGCGCCAATTGCTCGTTGCCGCATGCTCAGGAGCCACGCGAGAATTGGAGTGCTCCCGCTCGGCGCCTCGGCACTCTCCTGGGCCGCGCCGCGGCGCGCCCTGACTCCAGCCGTGCCCGTCCGCGGGCGTGTACCCGAAGGGAGGACCGTGACCTTCGGATTCGCGTCGCTCTCGACCACGTCCCTGACATCGGCCACCGGCGTCACCAGCCGGCACGGCAGGCTGCTGGAACCGTCCGAGTGGACCGCGGCGGGCATTCCCCTCCTCCGCGATCCCCGAGAGGTCGTCAGCGGCCTGCACTCCCGCCACAGTCCGGTGCCCTCGACCGCCGTGATCGCCGTCCTCGGCCCGGAGGAGCGGCTCGTGGCGAGCGCCTCCTTCGTCCAGCGGTCGGCCTCCGCGGACGGCTGGGAGTACCGCAACGCCCTGCTGTCCCGGCTGCGCCGGGTCCTCCCGCACGACCTGCGGCGGCGGACCCCCGTGCGGACGGCGGTCCTGCTCTACTGCCGTGAGGGCGACGAGCGGTGGACCGAGGAGGACGGCGCGTGGATGTGGGGGCTGCGGGACGCCTGCACCCTGCACGGGCTGCGCTGCGGCGCGTACATCACGCTGACCCGCGGCGGCTGGCAGGTGCTGGGCGAGGGCCGTGGCGGCCGTCAGCCCAACTCCGACTCGCGGCCCCGGCACCTCGGCGACACCGCGGCCGAGTTCGCCCCGCTCGCCCTGCACACCGGCGGCGGCGCGGTCGACGCACTGCGCCGGACCGCCGCGCGCTGACCGCACGCGGGCAGGCCTCACGGCCGTATACCCGGATGCGGGCGTACGGCGGATCAGGCCTCGGACCCCGGCCCGAACTTCAGCTCGGGCCCCACGACGGACACAGCGCGGACCTCGGCCCGGGCTTCAGCGGGGCCGGCCCGAGGCCCGCCCCGCCCCTCGCCCGTGCCGGGGTACAGGGCGTCAGACGCCCGCACCCAGCACGGAGTTGATCTGCTGCGCGTCGCCGCACACGATCAGCAGCGCACCGGCCCGGGTGAGCGCGACCGGCAGGGCGCCGGCAACGCTCTCGACCGCTCCGCCGTTGACCGCGAAAACCACGACGGGACGGCCCGCGGCGCGCTGGACCTGCGCCGCGTCCGCGTAGAAGACGTCGTCCCCGGCGTCGTGCAGGGCCCAGTACGCGGCCTCGCCGAAGGACAGTTCGTGAGCGGCCCACGGGTGCGGGTCGCCGGTGGTGAGCACCAGGATGTCGCCGGGCGCGCGCCCGGTGTCGAGCAGCAGGTCGACGGCCTCTTCGGCCGCGTCCAGCGCACCCTCGGCGGAAGCCGGGATCAGCTGGATCTGGGGGACCGCCGCGGAGACCGACGGTGCGGCGGGGGCAGCGGCGGAGGCTGCGGGAACAGGTCCGGGGGTGGCCTGCGGCGCGCGCTGCGCGGGCGGTGCGGGCCGGGCGGGACCGGGGCGGCCGGGCCGCGGTACGGCGGCGGGACGCGGACCAGGTACAGGGCGGGGGGTCTGCGCGGTGCGGCTCGCGGCCGGCGTGACGCGGGGACCCTGGGCGCTCTCGTGAATCTGAGGCTCCTCGATGGCGGGGGTGAGAGGCATGAGTTGATGTCTATCAAACACCGGTACGAAACGTACCGGCCGGTGGCACATGGGTGCGATCAGAAATCGAAGCCGAGTTGGCCTCCGTTTTCCAGCTCCACCGATTCCTCGCTGCGGCGCACCTTCTTGAGGTGGCGCCACCGGGGCAGCCCGTCGAGGTACGACCACGAGAGCCGGTGGTAGGGGGTGGGCCCCAGTTCCTCCAGCGCCGCCCGGTGCACGGGCGACGGGTATCCGGCATTGGCGCCGAAGGCGAAGCCCTCGATCCCGCCGCCTTGTCGGCCCAGTTCGGACATCATCCGGTCGCGCGTGACCTTCGCTATGACCGAGGCCGCGGCGACGGCGACGCAGGACTGGTCGCCCTTGATCACCGTACGGACCCGCCAGGGTTCGCCGAGGTAGTCGTGCTTGCCGTCGAGGATCACCGCCTCGGGCCGCACCGGCAGCGCCTCCAGGGCGCGCTCCGCGGCGAGCCTCAGGGCGGCCGTCATCCCGAGCTCGTCGATCTCCTCGGGCGAGGCGTGCCCGAGGGCGTACGCGGTGACCCAGCGCTCCAGGACGTCGAGCAGGGCGTCGCGTCGCTTCGCGGTGAGCAGTTTGGAGTCGGTGAGCCCGGCGGGCGGCCGGCGCAGGCCGGTGATCGCCGCGCACACGGTGACGGGACCGGCCCAGGCCCCTCGTCCGACTTCGTCGACCCCGGCGATGACCTTGGCGCCGGTGGTTGCACGGAGGGAGCGTTCGACGGTGTGGGTGGGTGCTTCGTACGGCATGGCGCCAGCAAGGGTACGCCGCCCCGAGCCGACTGCACACCCCCGCCCGGGTCCGGCGCCCGTCCGACCCGGCACGGACACCGTTCCTCACACCCCGCGCCGCGCCCGCCGCGCCTCACGCCCGGAGCAGCGGCACCATCACCTCGTCGATCAGCTCTGCGATCTCCCCGTCTCCCCATTCGCTACCGCACACCTTGGCGCGGTACATCAGCATCGCCGGAATGACATCCACGACAAACGGACCCGTCGCGTCCGGCCGCACGTCACCTCGCACGATTCCGCGCCGCACAAGCTCCCTGATCAGTCGCTGGGCCGGCTCGTGCAGCCCCGACCAGATCACCCCGTGGAACCGGTCCGCATGCTTGTGATCGCATTCGTGAAGCACGGACCGCAGGGCCTGACCGGCACGGGAATGCATGACGTCCCGGGTGTGCACGCACAGCAGGTGGAGGTCCTCGCGGATCGACCCGCCGTCGGGAATCTCGCCTATCTGCGGCAGACCGCTCCGCAGCGCGTCGGCCACCAGGTCCGCCTTGGACGGCCATCGCCGGTAGAGCGCGGCCTTGCCGGTGTGCGCGCCGGCCGCGACGCCCTCCATGGTGAGAGCGTTCCAGCCGACCGTGCTCAATTGCTCCAACGCGGCGGCGAGAATCGCCCGTTCGAGTTCGGGACCCCGCCTGCGCCCCGGCGACGCCGCCGACCAGCGCGAACCCACCATCTCCCCACCTCCCGACCGGCCCCCGCGCCCGACGTACGTATTTTCGGCCTTAGAGAACGCTTGCGTTCCCTAAGGATCGGCTCCTACCGTAGCCCTGTAGTGAACGAATACGTTCACTATTTCACTTTGGGGGGATCCTCAGTGACAAGTTCTCAACTCGCCACACCCCGGATACCGGGGGCGGCGCGCCGCGAGGGGCGCCCCGGAGTGGCACTCACCGTCATCGCCGCGTGCCAGCTCATGGTGGTCCTGGACGCGACGATCGTGAACATCGCGCTCCCGCACATCCAGGACGCCCTCAGCTTCAGCACCACCGACCTCTCGTGGGTGCTCAGCGCCTACACCCTCACCTTCGGCGGCCTGCTGCTGCTCGGCGGCCGGGCCGGGGACATCCTGGGCCGGCGCCGCGTGTTCCTGACCGGCATCCTGCTCTTCACGCTGGCCTCCCTCCTCGGCGGATTCGCCCAGGAGCCCTGGCAGCTGCTCGCGGCCCGCGCCCTGCAAGGAGTGGGCGGCGCTATCGCCTCCCCGACCTCGCTCGCCCTGATCACCACGACCTTCCCCGAGGGCCCCGAACGGAACCGGGCGTTCGGCGTGTTCGCGGCCGTCTCCGCGGGCGGCGGCGCCATCGGCCTGCTGGCCGGCGGCATGCTGACCGAATGGCTCGACTGGCGCTGGGTGTTCTTCGTCAACGTCCCGATCGGCGTACTGATCGCGGTCCTCACCCCGCTCTACATCACCGAGTCCGAGCGCCACCCCGGCCGCTTCGACATCGCCGGAGCCCTCACCTCCACCGGCGGCATGGCCTCGCTCGTCTACGGGTTCATCCGTGCCTCGGAGGACGGCTGGCGCGACTCGCTCACCATCGGCTCCTTCACCGCGGCCCTCGTCCTGCTCGCGCTCTTCGTCGTCATCGAGTCACGGGCCCGCGAGCCGATCATCCCGCTGCGCATGTTCGCCGACCGCAACCGCACCGGCACCTACGTGATCATGCTCGGCCTCGCGGCCGCGATGTTCGGGATGTTCTTCTTCATCGTCCAGTTCGTACAGAACGTGCTGGGCTTCTCCCCGATCCAGTCCGGGCTCGGCTTCCTGCCCGTGACCGTCGCCATCGTCACCGCCGCCGGTCTCTCGCAGCGGTTCCTGCCGCGCTTCGGCCCCAAGCCCTTCATGGTCATCGGGTCCGCGCTCACCGGAACCGGGCTGACCTGGCTGACCTTCCTCCGGACCGACAGCTCGTACCTCTCCGGCGTGCTCGGCCCGATGCTGCTCTTCGGCTTCGGCATGGGCCTCAACTTCGTGACTCTCACCCTCACCGCCGTCTCCGGGGTGGTACCGAAGGAGGCGGGCGCGGCCTCCGGGCTGCTCAACGCCAGCCAGCAGGTGGGCGGCTCGCTGGGCCTGTCCATCCTGGTCACCGTCTTCGGCACGGCCAGCCGGGGCGAGGCCGAGAAGCAGGTCCCGGCCTTCATGGCGCAGGCGGATCCCGACCAACTGGCCGCCTTCCAGGAGACCCGCCAGCTGCCCGACCCCTGGGGGGACCTCGTCCTCGCGCAGGGCATCTCCACCGCGTTCCTCGCCGCCGTGGCGATGGCCGGCCTCGCCCTGGCCACCGCCCTGCTGGTGATCCGGGTGCGCAAGAGCGACCTGGAGGCCCTGGCCGGCGCGGCCGCGCAAGGCGGTCCGGCCGCCTGAGCTCCTCCCGTACGAGGGCCCGGGTGCGGGAACGGTCCCCGCACCCGGGCCCTCGTACGGGTTCTGCGGCGGCCCGCCCTAGTACTCGACGTGGCTGCCGAAGGTGCCCAGGCGCGAGCAGACCTCGTACGAGGCGGTCACCGGGCGCTCGCGCAGGATCTGCCGGGCCCGGTACTCACCGAGGCTCATGGCGTACCACGGGACTTCTCCGGCCCTGGACATCTCGTCGTTGATCCCGCGCAGGGCGCAGGACCTCTGGGGCTCGGGCAGCCGGTCCAGGGCGGGCGCGGCGTCCGCCGACAGGGACTGGAAGTAGGCCAGGTCGATCTTCCGAGTGCTCTCGAAGCGGCCGACGTTGCTCTCGGCGACCATCCCGTCGGGGGACAGCAGGCCGAAGGCCAGGACGGCGGCCGCCGCACTGCCCGCGACCGCGCGCGGCAGCCGGCGCGCGCCGAATACCCCGGCCGCCATGATCAGTACGATGACCAGCCCGAGCCACAGCTCCATCGCGGCGACCGACACGCGCAGCGTGGTCAGGCCGTACGCGTCCACGTAGAGGTCCATCCGGCGCAGCGCGGCGGCGACCACGACCAGGGTCAGGGTGCACAGCACGCCGAGGACGACGCGGACGAAGCGGCGGTCGCCTGCCCCGGAGCGCGGCGCCCAGCGCAGGGCGAGCGCGATCACGACGAGGGTGAACAGGGTGGCCCAGAGCAACTGCCAGAAACCCTGGCGGGCGTACTCGGCGTGGCTGAGACCCGTGCTCTCCAGGACCTTGTCGTAGCCGCCGAATAGGACGGCCAGCTGGACGGCGTTGAAGCCGGCGAAGAGCAGGTTGAGCACGACGAGCGGAAGGGCCCATTCGACCCGGGAGCGCGGCTTGCCCGGGGCCACCTTGATCCGGTCCCAGCGCAGCGGGGCCGCGGCGGTGCGGGCGGCGGCGAGCGCGAGGAGCGTGCCGAGGAGGAAGAGCAGGAAGCGGATGGGCCCGTTCTCGGTCGACACGTCGGGGATCAGGCCGTCGAGGAGGCGGGCGAACGCCGCGTCGGCGGAGGCGAACAGCGCGCCGAAGACCACCAGCAGGGCCACGGCCACGCCGGTCGCCTTGGCGACGGGCAGCCAGCGGTCCCTGCCGACCCCACCTCGTGACCGCAGTCCGACCAGGGCCCATGCGAGCCCGGACACGGCGGAGTCGAAGAAGCCGAGCGGGCTGAGCAGGACGCCGGGCCAGCTGCGGCTGCCGTGCAGGGCCAGCGCGCCCAGCAGGACGGCGCACAGGATCGCGAGCGTGGACGGCCAGGCGGAGTCGCGCAGGGCGGGCACGACGAGGAGGGCGAGGCAGCCGATCGCCCAGACCACCGTCCAGGGGCGGACGGTACGCCGGGCGGTGCGGGCGGCGACGTACGCGGCGGCGATGGCGGGCAGCACCGCGAGCAGCAGGCCGGGGCCCATGCCGTCGCCGAGGAGCAGTGCGGCGGCGAGGCCGGTGGCGAGGGCGGCGAGGAGGGTCGCGGTCGCGATGGGGGCGGCCTCCGCGGGGCGCACCAGCGTGACCCACGAGGGCGACGCGGACTTCGCGTGGGCGGCGGCCCATTGGCGCTGCTGGTGCTGGTGCGCCTGCCAGGCCTGCCACGCGGCGGCGTCGGCGGGCCCCGCCGGCGGCGGCCCGGCCGGGCCGGTGGACGCGCCCGCGGCCGGTGCTGCCGAAGAGGCCGGTGCTGCCGCGGCGGCCGGAGGCGCTGTGGCCGGACGTGCTGCGTCCGGAGTCGGGCGCGTGGATGCGTCCCCGGCCATGGCTCCTGCGTCGACCGTGCCCTGGGGGTCCTTCGAGGCCCCCGGGTCCTGCGGGTCTTGCGGGTCCTCGGACCGGGCCGCGTCCGCCCCGCCGGTGTTCTCTGACATCGGGTTCCCTCCCCTGTCGGCCGCCCCGTCGTTCCGGGGGGCGGCGCAGCGGACAGAGTAGGCCGGTGGCAGATGGTTTTGAACAGGATCAAAAGAGCCTGTGGCAGGACCGTGACAATCGGAATCGCCGGTTTCACCTGCGCCGGAAGCCCGGCCCGGCGATCCGTCAGTGCGCCGCCGTCTCCGGCAGCCAGGCCGGCAGGGCCTCGGTGCGCGCCAGCCACGCGGCCGGCAGCACCGCGTCCCCGCGGGACCCCAGCACCCCGCCGACGATCGCGCAGGTCGTGTCCACGTCTCCGCCCACCTGCGCGGTGGTCCAGAAGGCCCGCTCGAAGTCGTCCAGCGCACGCGCCGCGGACCACAGGGCGAACGGCACCGTGTCATGGGCGCTCGTGCGCCGTCCGCAGCCCAGAACCGCCGCGACCGTGGTCGCGTCGCCGTAGTCCAACATGTCCCGCGCCCGCCGCAGCCCGGCGCCCACGGCGCTGCGCGGCACCAGCGCGATCACCCCGTCCAGGAGGTCGGAGGCCTTCGGCGGACCGGCGGGCGCGGCGGCCAGCGCGGCCGCCGCGGCGACGGCCATCGCCCCGCACACGGCCTCGCGGTGCTGGTGGGTGGTGTAGGCGGAGATCTCCGCCTGGTGGGTGGCCTGCTCCGGGTCGTCGGCGTACCAGGCGCCCAGCGGCGCGATCCGCATGGCGGCGCCGTTGCCCCAGGAACCCTGCCCGTTGAACAGTTCCGCGGCCAGCGTGCGCCAGTCCTCGCCCTCCCGCACCAGCCGCAGCATGCGGTTCACCGCGGGCCCGTAGCCCCGGTCGAAGTCGTGGTGGTGGGCGAAGGAGCGCGCGAGCGCGTCCTGGTCGATCCGTCCGTGCTCGGCCAGCACCGCCACGACCGAGCAGGCCATCTCGGTGTCGTCGGTCCACTGCCACGTCCCGGTGCCGGCGGGCAGCTCGCGTCGTTTGAGCAGCGGGTAGTTCACGGGGACGAAGTACTGGGAGCCCAGGGCGTCACCCAGGGCCAGCCCGCGGAGGCTGGACATGGCGCGTGCGTAGCGCCGTTCGGGAGTGGAATCAGGCGTCATCGCGGGTCACTCTAGCCGTCCAGGTCATAAGGCTCGGGTGTGGTCCACCGCTCAAACGGGCGGTCCATCCGGTACCGGCCGTCAGGGCCCCTCAGGAGCATTCGGAACTCGCCGTTGCCGGGATTGGACAGGGCCTCGAATTCGGCTACCGACCAGTGGAACCAGCGCATGCAGAACAGCCTCATCGTCAGCCCGTGCGTCACCAGCAGGACGTTCTCGGGGTGGTCCGGAGCCTCGAAGCTGCGGTAGAGGCTTTCCAGGAAGGACCCGACCCTGTCGTACACGTCGGCCCCGGACTCGCCCTGCGCGAACCGGTAGAAGAAGTGCCCGTACGCGTCCCGGTACGCCTTCTGCAGCCGTACGTCGGTCCGGTCCTGCCAGTTGCCCCAGTCCTGCTCGCGCAGCCTCGGCTCCTCGCGCATCCGGACCCGTGTCGGGTCCAGCCGCAGTTCGCGGAAGGTCTGCAGGGTCCGGCGGTAGGGGGAGACGTACGCGCTGATCGTCTCCTCGCCGAAGAGCTCGCGCAGCCGCAGCCCGGCCGCCGCCGCCTGCTCACGCCCCTTCCGGGTCAGCCGCAGGGCATGGTCGGGCTCGCGTTCGTACACCGAGTCGTCGGCGTTCCCCTCCGATTCCCCGTGCCGGACAAGGACGATGCGCCGTGGTCGAGCCATCCCACGACCCTATTCGGCCATCGCCCGCCCAGCGCACCGGGCACGCCGACAGACCCGACGGGTAGTCGTACGGTCATACCGTCCAGGACGGTTCGAGATCCACGACATCACCGGTGAGCGCCTCGACATCCGCCTGGATCTGGGCGCGCAGGGAGAGCCTCTCGACACGCTCCTGACGGTACTTGCCGTGCTCGGCTGCGGCGTGCCACATCGACAGCACCAGGAACTCCCGCCCCGGGGCCTCCCCGAAGAGGCCGCGGATCATCCCGGGCGATCCCGCCATGGCCGGATTCCACACCTTCTCCTGCATGAGGGCGAAGTGGTCGACGCGGCCCTCACGGACGCGGGTGTGCGCGACCCGCACCACGTCGGCGTCGGTGAAGCGCGGCTCGAAGCCGGTCTTCACGTCGAAGCGGTGATCGAAGAGGGTGACCCGCAGATCGGTGTAGGTGCCGTTCTGCGCGGCGGCCAGCCGGTCGTGCGAGCGCGCCATGAAGGAGTCGTAGAAGGACCGGCTCTCCCAGAACGCGAAGACATGCGCGACCCCCTGCCGGCCCCGGCTCCAGCCGCCGCCCTGCCCCCGGAAACCCGGCTCGCCCGGCAGCCCCGCCCATTTTCGCTGCCCGCGCTCGAACCCGCGTCGGTCCGTCACCGTGCAGCGAATCCACTTGACCAGCACTGCGCCATCGTACGGGCCCGGCGCGGCCCGGGTCAGTCCTCGGCGCGGTGGATCCGCACCAGTTCCGCCGCATCCCGCTCGGGCAGGCGAAGCCCGAACTCCTGGTCGAGGACAGCGAGCAGCTCGTCCGGGCCGACGTCGCGCCGTTCCGTCCGCCCGTCGGGGTAGAGCAGGGTGAACTCCCGCCCGACGAGCGCCCTGCGGACGGCGTCCCCCGGGTGGTGGACGACGAGCCGCCCCACGAAGGAGGAGCGGGGGTGGCCCGAGCTGTAGTGGTTGAGCAGGACGTAGTCGACGGGGTGGTAGCGCTGCGGGGAGAAGGCGTACAGGTCGCGCCAGGTCCCGCCGCGCAGGTGGCACAGCACGAGGATGCCGTCCTCCTCCTCGCGGACGCGGTACGTCCACTCCCCCTGCTCCAGCGCGACGCCGGGGCGCCCCAGCGGGACCGGCTCACGGGGGCCCTGGTGGCCGAACCCCACGTCGCACAGCCACGGTTCGCCCTCGACCGTGACGACGAGGACGGCGTGCGTCACGGGCAGCAGGGAGTCCCCGCGGGTGCGGTTGCGGGCTCCGCGCCCGGAGACCTCGAAGCCCAGCCGCTCCAGGGCGGCGGCCAGCAGGGAGTTCTGCTCGTAGCAGTAGCCGCCGCGGCCGGCGTGCACGAGCTTGTCCTCGATCGACTTGACGTCCAGCGCGACGGGGCGGCCGAGCAGGACGTCCAGGCTCTCGAAGGGGATGGCCGCGGTGTGGGCCCGGTGCACTGCGTACAACGTGGCGAGGTCCGGCCGGAGTTCCCGGCCGTCTCCCGCGTTCTCCTGAAGTCCGATCCTCGCCAGATACGCGTCCAGATCCAGCTCTTCGCCGCTCCACATGGCTCCCGCTTCCCCGTTCCCCCGTGCGGCCGTTCCCCCGTGCCGCGTTGCCGCCCTGCCGCCTTGCCGCCTTGCCGCCTTGCCGCCGGCATCGCACCGCCGTGAATCCGCGGGCACCCGTTCGCCGGACCCCGCACAATGATCGCCATGACCGCCCTGCACACCAACCCGCTTTTCGCCCGCCTCGCCGACGCCGAACGCATTCTGGTCGCCGGCGCGGGCGGCGGGTTCGACATCTACGCCGGGGTCCCCATCGCCCTGTCCCTCCTGCACCAGGGCAAGGAGGTCCACCTCGCGAACCTTTCCTTCAGCGCCCTCGCCGGGCTGCCCGACGACGAGTGGGCCGCCCCCGACCTCGCCGTCATCACCCTCGAGTCCGCGCCGCACCAGACCTACTTCCCCGAGCGGACGCTGGCCCGGTGGCTGCGGCTGCACGGCTACCCGGCGCGCGTGTACGCCTTCCCGCAGACCGGCGTCCAGCCGCTGCGCGCCGCCTACCGCGAGCTGGTCGCCCTCCACCGCATCGACGCGATCGTCCTGGTCGACGGCGGTACGGACATCCTGATGCGGGGCGACGAAGCCGGCCTCGGCACCCCCGAGGAGGACCTGACCAGCGTGGCGGCGCTGGCCGCGCTGGACGAGGTACCGGAGCGCCTCGTCGTGTCGGTGGGCTTCGGCGTGGACGCGTACCACGGGGTGAGCCACGCCCTGGTGCTGGAGAACATCGCGGCGCTGGAGCGTGCGGGAGCGTACCTCGGCGCGTTCTCCGTGCCGCGCGCCACCCGTGAGGGCGCTCTCTTCCTGGACGCGGTGGCCCATGCCCAGGAGCACACCCCGGACCACCCCAGCATCGTCAACGGATCGATCGCCGCGGCCGTCCGGGGATCCTTCGGCGACGTGCAGTTCACCACCCGCACCCGGGGCAGCGAGCTCTTCGTGAACCCGCTGATGTCGCTGTGCTTCGCCTTCGACCTGCCGGGACTGGCCGCGCACTGCCTCTATCTGGACCGCATCGAGGACACCCACCTGATGCGGCAGGTCCACTCCCGGATCGCGGAGTTCCGTGAGGACCTGGTCACCCGCCCGCCCCGCCGCATCCCCCACTGAACCCGGCGGAGGCGGGCAGGTCTCCGGAAAGACCCGCCCGCCTGGGCGGTTCACGACGTCCAGCGGATCCCCCGCTCGGCCGTCAGGCGCGGCAGCGCAGCATCTCCAGCGGCGGGTTCGCCCGGAAGTCCGCCCAGAAGTCCTCACCGAACTCGCGCACCCCGGCGTCGGACACCTCGAAGGGCACCCAGGTCAGCTCGCTGAACCCGGCCGCGGGCAGGCACTTCTCGTAGATCTCGCGGCGCGGGAGGTTGGCGACGAACGAGACCGGCGGGTCGAGCAGCGCCGTGGTCCGCACCTGCGGCCCGGTCTCGCCCTCCTCCCCGGTGAGCACGCTGCGGAAGCCGTACCTTTCCGGCGTGGGCCCGTCGAAGCGGAAGTCGGGCGACTGGTTGAGCAGGAAGAACTCTCCGCCGGGCTTCAGGCTCCGGTGCACGTTGCGGCACATCCGCTCCGTAGTGGCGACGTCCTGGGCGTAGTTGAGCAGCTGGACCCCCAGGACGATGTCGAAGGCCTGCGCGAACGGACGAAGTTCGGCCACATCGCCCACCTCGTAGCGCACCCCCAGCGGATCCCCCTCTTCCAGCTGCTGTGCCACGGCGACCATCTCTGCAGAGATGTCGATTCCGAGCACGTCCGCGGCTCCGCGCCGCCTGAACTCCCTGCTGTAGAAACCGGTGCCGGAGGCCAGGTCGAGGACCGACTTGCCCCGCACGTCCCCGACCAGGGCCAGGAAGCCCGGTACCACCACGTACTGCTCCAGCGGCAGGGACTTGAAGCCCTCGTACGCTTCACCGATCTCGTCGTACTGCTGCGTGCTCACAGTTCTCTGATCCCCCATGCTCATGCCTCGTCAGCCCCTCGGCCGCAGGAACACCCCTGTCCAGGGGTGCGCAGCAGCCTCTGGCCGGCAGTCTCTCCCAAGCTGACGGACCGTTGTACTTGGCGGAACCGACGAAAAACCGGCCCCCGTCCCGGCGCGCCCTACGTGCGGGCCACCCCCCGATCGAGCACCGGGACCTCTTGCGGCCGGGGCCGGCCACCGGTGGCCCATGGCGGGGCGACAACGCCGACGGGGAGCCGGCATGTCGCCGACTCCCCGCTGTGACCAGGCACGTCATGCCTGGTGGGCGTCTACTTTCAGCTGCAGCCGCTGGTCGAGCCGCAGCCCTCGCAGATGTAGCAGGAACCGGCGCGCTGCATCTTCGTACCGCAGGAGAAGCAGAGCGGGGCGTCGGCCGAGACGCCGAGCTGCATCTCGACCAGTTCGGCGCTGCTGTGTGCCGTCTTCGGGGCGGGGACCGGGACGGTCACGGCCGGCTTCGGCGCCGACGGCACCGCAGCCAGCGGAACCGACTGGGTCAGCGACTCGGTGTCCAGCTCGTCCTCGAGGGGCTCGTAGGAGCCGGTGTCGAGGTGGCGCTGGCGCTCCTCGGCGGTGTGGATGCCGAGGGCCGAGCGGGTCTCGAAGGGCAGGAAGTCGAGCGCCAGGCGACGGAAGATGTAGTCGACGATCGACTGCGCCATCCGCACGTCCGGGTCGTCCGTCATGCCGGCCGGCTCGAAGCGCATGTTGGTGAACTTCGAGACGTAGGTCTCCAGCGGCACGCCGTACTGCAGACCGACCGAGACGGCGATGGAGAAGGCGTCCATCATGCCCGCGAGGGTCGAGCCCTGCTTGGACATCTTCAGGAAGACCTCGCCCAGACCGTCGTCCGGGTAGGAGTTCGCCGTCATGTAGCCCTCGGCGCCACCCACGGTGAAGGAGGTGGTGATGCCCGGGCGGCCCTTGGGGAGGCGCTTGCGGACGGGGCGGTACTCGATGACCTTCTCGACGGTCGCGCGGATGGTCTCCTCCGCCTTGGCGGTGACCTCCTCCTTCTCCTCTTCCTTCTTCTTCGCGGAGAGGGGCTGGCCGACCTTGCAGTTGTCGCGGTAGATCGCGAGCGCCTTGACGCCCATCTTCCAGGCCTCGAAGTAGATCTCCTCGATCTCCTCGACGGTCGCCGTCTCCGGCATGTTGACCGTCTTCGAGATCGCGCCGGAGATCCAGGGCTGGATCGCGGCCATCATGCGGACGTGGCCCATCGCGGAGATGGAACGCTCGCCCATGGCGCAGTCGAACACCGAGTAGTGCTCGGCCTTCAGGCCCGGGGCGTCGACGACCACGCCGTGCTCGGCGATGTGGGAGACGATCGCCTCGATCTGCTCCTCCTGGTAACCCAGGCGGCGCAGGGCCTGCGGGACGGTGCCGTTGACGATCTGCATCGAGCCGCCGCCGACGAGCTTCTTGAACTTGACCAGGGCCAGGTCCGGCTCGACACCGGTGGTGTCGCAGGACATCGCGAGACCGATGGTGCCGGTCGGCGCGAGGACGGAGGCCTGGGAGTTGCGGAAGCCGTTCTTCTCGCCGAGACGCAGGACGTCCTGCCAGGCCTCTGTGGCCGCGGCCCAGATCGAGTTGTCCAGGTCCTCGGTACGCGGCGCGACGGCATTGGCGTCGGCGTGCTGCTTCATGACGCGCTTGTGCGCCTCGGCGTTGCGGGCGTAGCCGTCGTACGGGCCGACGATCGCGGCCAGCTCGGCGGAGCGCTTGTACGCGGTGCCGGTCATCAGCGAGGTGATCGACGCGGCGAGGGTGCGGCCGCCGTCCGAGTCGTACGCGTGGCCGGTGGCCATCAGCAGGGCGCCGAGGTTGGCGTAGCCGATGCCGAGCTGGCGGAAGGCGCGGGTGTTCTCGCCGATCTTCTGCGTCGGGAAGTCCGCGAAGCAGATGGAGATGTCCATCGCGGTGATGACGAGCTCGACGACCTTGGCGAAGCGCTCGGCGTCGAAGGACTGGTTGCCCTTGCCGTCGTCGCTCAGGAACTTCATCAGGTTGAGCGAGGCGAGGTTGCAGGACGTGTTGTCCAGGTGCATGTACTCGCTGCAGGGGTTCGACGCGGTGATGCGGCCGGACTCGGGGCAGGTGTGCCAGTTGTTGATCACACCGTCGTACTGGATGCCCGGGTCGGCGCAGGCCCACGCGGCCTCGGCGAGCTTGCGGAAGAGCGCCTTGGCGTCGACCTTCTCGATGACCTCGCCGGTCATGCGGGCGCGCAGGGCGAACTCGGTGCCGTTCTCGACTGCCGTCATGAACTCGTCGTTCACGCGGACGGAGTTGTTTGCGTTCTGGTACTGGACGGACGTGATGTCGTCGCCGCCCAGGTCCATGTCGAAGCCCGCGTCGCGCAGGGCGCGGATCTTCTCCTCTTCCTTCACCTTGGTCTCGATGAAGGCCTCGACGTCCGGGTGGTCCACGTCCAGGACGACCATCTTGGCCGCGCGGCGGGTGGCGCCGCCCGACTTGATCGTTCCGGCGGACGCGTCGGCGCCGCGCATGAAGGAGACCGGACCGGAGGCGTTGCCACCGGAGGAGAGGAGCTCCTTGGAGGAGCGGATGCGGGAGAGGTTCAGGCCGGCGCCGGAGCCGCCCTTGAAGATCATGCCCTCTTCCTTGTACCAGTCGAGGATCGACTCCATGGAGTCGTCGACGGACAGGATGAAGCAGGCGGAGACCTGCTGCGGCTGGGCCGTTCCGACGTTGAACCACACCGGCGAGTTGAAGCTGAAGATCTGGTGCAGGAGGGCGTAGGTCAGCTCGTGCTCGAAGATCTCCGCGTCGGCGGGCGACGCGAAGTAGTCGAAGTCCTCGCCGGCCTTCGTGTAGGTCTTCACGATCCGGTCGATCAGCTGCTTCAGACCGGTCTCGCGCTGCGGGGTGCCGACCGCGCCGCGGAAGTACTTGCTGGTGACGATGTTGACCGCGTTCACCGACCAGAAGTCGGGGAACTCGACGCCACGCTGCTCGAAGTTGACCGAGCCGTCGCGCCAGTTGGTCATGACGACGTCACGGCGCTCCCAGCTCACCTCGTCGTACGGGTGCACGCCGGGGGTGGTGTGGATGCGCTCGATACGCAGGCCGCCCTTGGCGGCCTTGGTCCCCTTGGCGCGGGAACCACGTGCCGAGCTGCTCGCCGTCTCTGTCATGCCAGGCCTCCCATATGCGGGCAAAAACGCCCTAAAGTGCCAGCGTTATTCCGCGGCACGGTGCTGTGTCTCTGTATCTACGTCTCTTCGCGCGACCCACCGGCCTCCCCGCGACGCGCGAGCGCCGCGGCGAGGGCCGTCCGGTCAGTCGGCGGCGGAGGCGGGCACGGGGACCGGAACGGCCCCTCCGTGCACGCACTCATCAGGGTGAGGCCGCGGCTCGCGGAGTTCCGCGATGGCGGTCTCGAAGTCCTCAAGGGTGTCGAACGCTTTGTAGACGGACGCGAAGCGCAGGTAGGCGACCAGGTCGAGCTCCTGCAACGGGCCGAGAATGGCCAGACCCACGTCATGGGTGGTCAGCTCGGCACTCCCGGTGGCGCGCACCGCCTCCTCGACCCGCTGGCCGAGCTTGGCGAGGGCGTCCTCGGTGACCGGTCGCCCCTGGCACGCCTTGCGCACGCCGGAGATGACCTTGGTACGGCTGAAGGGTTCCGTCACCCCGCTGCGCTTGATCACCATCAGCGAGGCCGTCTCCACCGTCGTGAAACGACGGGAGCAGTCGGGGCACTGACGGCGCCTGCGGATCGACGTGCCGTCGTCCGTGGTGCGACTGTCGACGACACGGCTGTCGGGGTGCCTGCAGAAGGGGCAGTGCACGGTTCCCTCACCCTCCCTCTTGGCACGACAGAATCACCCCACATGCCCCTCAACGGCGGAGACGAACTCTGCCGGGGGCTCGTGGAGCAGCCACCAGCATATGCGATCCCAGCAGCCTCAGCAGACTCCAGGACCACTACTTCTGGGTGGCAGCGCTCATCCAACCACTAGATCTTGGGTTGGAGTGGATTTTCGTGGCTCTGCGTGTCGCGGCGTCCGCCAGGCGGTCACGAGGCCTCTCGATGCCACACTGGACAGACCCGGACGGCGGCGGTCCGATCGGGAAGGGTACCGTGAGTCAGCCGACGCCGGATCGAATCTGCGTTCGGTAAACCGATCGTCTATACACCCCTCCATTTGCCCACGCCGGACGATCCGCGATTTTTCACTCGAACGTGTGTTTGGCGCAACCTTTCGAAAGCTACTACCGTTGTCCAGCTAGGGAGAACATTTCGAGAGGGGCCGACGTGACCACCACCGCAGACAGTGCCACCATCACTGCCCAGAACCGCTCCCAGAGCCGACTCGAGCCGGTGCATGCCATGAACGACGCAAACCTGAACCCGGATGCGGAGCCCGTAGTACGCCCCGCACGCTCGTTGCCAGGTCGACCTCCAGGCATCCGCGCCGACAGCTCCGGGCTCACGGACCGGCAGCGGAGGGTCATCGAGGTCATTCGCGACTCCGTGCAGCGCCGGGGTTACCCGCCGTCCATGCGGGAGATCGGTCAGGCGGTGGGCCTGTCCAGCACGTCGTCGGTGGCCCACCAGCTGATGGCCCTGGAGCGCAAGGGCTTCCTGCGCCGCGACCCGCACCGCCCCCGTGCCTACGAGGTGCGCGGATCCGACCAGCCCAGCTCGCAGCCCACGGACACCACCGGCAAGCCCGCCGCCTCCTACGTTCCCCTGGTCGGCCGGATCGCGGCCGGCGGCCCGATCCTCGCCGAGGAGTCGGTCGAGGACGTGTTCCCGCTCCCCCGCCAGCTCGTCGGCGACGGCGAGCTCTTCGTCCTCAAGGTCGTCGGTGACTCGATGATCGAGGCCGCCATCTGCGACGGGGACTGGGTCACGGTCCGTCGCCAGCCCGTCGCGGAGAACGGCGACATCGTCGCCGCCATGCTCGACGGCGAGGCCACCGTCAAGCGCTTCAAGCGCGAGGACGGCCACGTCTGGCTCCTCCCGCACAACGCCGCCTACCAGCCGATTCCCGGCGACGACGCGACCATCCTCGGCAAGGTCGTCGCGGTACTGCGTCGGGTCTGACCCCCGTCGCCTCCATCCGGCCCCCGGGATCCACTGCGCCGGTCCCGGGGGCTTTCGCCTGCTTACTTGCCGTCGGCCTTGGCCGTCGCGTCGATCGCGGCCAGGGAGCGGCGGGCCTGGTTGCGGTCCGTGGTGTACCAGAAGTCCGGCAGCGTCGCGCGCAGGAAGCTCCCGTACCGGGCCGTGGCCAGCCGGGGGTCGAGCACGGCGACGACGCCCCGGTCTCCCGTGGCGCGTACGAGACGACCCGCGCCCTGCGCCATCAGCAGGGCGGCATGCGTGGCGGCGACGGCCATGAAGCCGTTGCCGCCGTGCTCCTCCACCGACTTCTGGCGGGCGCTCATCAGCGGGTCGTCGGGACGCGGGAAGGGGATCCGGTCCATGACCACGAGCTGGCAGCTGGGGCCTGGCACGTCCACGCCCTGCCAGAGCGAGAGCGTCCCGAACAGGCACGTCTTCGGGTCCGCGGCGAAGGCCTTGATCAGCTCGCCGAGCGTCTCCTCGCCCTGGAGCAGGATCGGGTTGTCGAGCCGGCCGCGCAGCTCCTCGGCGGCCGCCTTGGCGCCGCGCATGGAGGAGAAGAGGCCGAGGGTCCGGCCGCCGGCCGCCTCGATCAGCTCGGCGAGCTCGTCCATCATGTCGCCGCGGGTCCCCTCGCGGCCCGGCGTGGCCAGGTGCTTGGCGACGTAGAGGATGCCCTGCTTCGGGTAGTCGAAGGGCGAGCCGACGTCGAGGCCCTGCCAGGCGGGGACGTCGTCGCCCTCGACGCCCTCGGGAGACAGGCCCAGGGAGGCGGCGACGCCGTTGAAGTCGCCGCCCAGCTTGAGGGTGGCCGAGGTCAGGACCACCGAGCGGTCCTCGAACAGCTTCTCCCGCAGCAGGCCGGACACCGACAGCGGGGCGACCCGGAGGGTGGCGCCGAAGCGGTCGTGGCGCTCGTACCAGACGACGTCGTACTCGGATCCGGTGGTGATCCGCTCCGCCACCCCGTGGACGCTCTCCACCGCGGCCAGCGCCTGCTTGCGGACCGCGTCCTCGTCGTGGACGGACTTGTCGCGGGTCGCGCCGATCGCGGAGATCACGTTGCGCGCGGCGTCGCGCAGGGACATCAGCGCGTAGCCGAGGTCCTCGGGGAGCACCTCCAGGCGGCCCGGGAGCGCCAGCTCCATGACCCGCTCGAAGGACTCGGACGCGGTCTGCAGGGCGTCGGCGGTCTTCTCGTCGACCAGCTTGGCCGCACGCTTCACGGCCCGGTTGACCTGCCCGGGAGTGAGCTCGCCGGTGGCGACACCGGTGACCCGGGAGACCAGCTCGTGGGCCTCGTCCACGATCAGTACCTCGTGCTGCGGCAGCACCGGGGCGCCTTCGATGGCGTCGATGGCGAGCAGCGCGTGGTTGGTGACGACCACGTCCGCGAGCTTGGCCCGCTCGCGGGCGGCCTCCGCGAAGCACTCGGCTCCGTACGCGCACTTCGTCGCGCCCAGGCATTCGCGCGAGGAGACCGAGATCTGCGACCAGGCCTTGTCCGAGACGCCGGGGGTCAGGTCGTCGCGGTCGCCGGTCTCCGTCTCGTCCGCCCAGTCGCGCAGGCGCAGCAGGTCCTTGCCGAGCTTGCTGGTGGGGGTGGCCGCCTCGAACTGGTCGAAGAGGCCCTCCTCCTCGTCCTGCGGAGCACCTTCGTGCAGGCGGTGCAGGCACAGATAGTTGGACCGGCCCTTGAGCATGGCGAACTGCGGGCGGCGGCGCAGCTGCGGATGCAGCGCCTCCACCGTCCGGGGCAGGTCGCGCTCGACGAGCTGCCGCTGGAGGGCGAGGGTCGCGGTGGCCACGACCACCCGCTCGCCGTGGGCGAGGGCCGGCACCAGGTAGCCGAGGGACTTGCCGGTGCCGGTACCGGCCTGGATGAGCCGGTGGGAGTTGTCGTCGATCGCTTCGGCGACGGCTTCGGCCATGGCCACCTGGCCGGGGCGCTCCGTGCCGCCGACGGCGGAGACGGCGGCGTGCAGCAGGTCGGGGAGGGAGGGCTTCGTCATAGCACTGCCAACCCTACGGGGCCCCACCGACAGCGGACGCACCGACGAGGAATCATGGCCGGTACAGGGGGTTGGGTACGGTGCCGTGCTGCACGGCGTGCGGGCGGTCGGGGCGGTCGCGGTAGCCGTCCTCGTAGAGCCGGTTGCGGTTGAGGCAGAGCCGGCCGATGCGCTCGCCGAGCAGGTCGAAGAGCTCGTACCGGTCCTTGAGTTCCGGGAAGCGGGCCTGGTGGCGCAGGATCTCCGCCCGTACGAGGGACCAGAAATCGTCCTCCGGGACGCCGAGGCGGTCTTCGCACAGGGCCGAGAGGTATCGGAAGACACCGACGAACAGCCCGGAGTGGATGAACTGGGGCAGGAAGTCGGCGGGCTCGGTGAGCAGGGCCGCCCGGACCTCGTCGGGGACGGAGGCCAGCTCGGGCAGCGGTTCGTCGCTGATGTTGATGTCGTCCACGAAGTCCTTGACCCCGAGCCGGACCGGGACGTCGCGCTCGTCGAAGATCACGATGGCGTTCTCGCCGTGCGGGGAGAAGACGGTGCCGTAGCGGTAGAGGAAGTGCAGCAGGGGTGGCAGGAGGGCGGCGAAGAGGTGCTGCAGCCAGACGGCGGGGGTGAGCCCGGACCGGGCCACGAGCTCGGCGGTGAAGGACCGGCCGCGCGGGTCGGTGTGGAGGAGGGAGGCGAGGGTGCGGGCACGCTCGCCGGGGGCGAGGCGGCCGGTGAGGGGCTCGCGCCAGATCGCGCCGAGGAGCTCCTTGTACTGGTACGGGACCTCGGGGAGCTCTTCGTAGACCGGGTGGCGGACGGTGACGGAGGCTACTTCGCCGAGCAGGACGACCCGGCACTCGTCGCGCAGGAAGGGGTCGGTGTCGCGGAGGGAATGGATCCAGGCGGTGACGGCGGGGGCGGCGAGCGCGAGGTCGGAGGGCAGGCCGCGCCAGACCATGGTGTTGAGGACGGACAGCGGGAGTTTGACGCTGTGGCGGTCGGGGCGGCTGAGGTTGAGGAAGGTGCGGATCGACTGCTGGGGCAGGCGCAGGTCGGGATCGGCCGGGAGCGGCACGAGCATGCCGGAGGCGAGCGCCGGGGCGAAGAGGGGGAGGACGACCTCGTCCCACTGCCAGGGGTGGAGCGGTAGGTAGAGGTAGTGGAGCGGGTCGAGGCCGCAGTCGCGCAGGGTCTGGTCGAAGGCGGCACGGGTGACCGGGTCGAGCTCGGCGGAGTAGAGGCGGGCGGGGTCCTCCAGCCCGGCGGTGCCGCGGTAGGCGGCGAGCGAGGTGTGGGCGGCGAGCCAGGGCAGGCGGCGGCTGGTGCGGGCCTCGGGGGCCCAGGCGGCGGTGTCGGAGGCGGAGAGTCCGATCCGGCCCTTGTTGAGGACGAGCCAGGGGTGGCCCGTCTGATGCCCTTCGAGCGCGGCGTAGTCGAGGTCGGCGAGGACATCGGCGGTGAGGGCGGTGTGGTCGATCCGGGCGTCGGCGGTGAGGGTGGCGCTGAGCTCGCGGACGAGGTGGCCGAGAGTGGGGCCGTCGAGCTCGAGGAGGGTGCGGGCGCGGATGAGGAATTCGTACGGGTCCCCGAAGGGGGTCGGGGTCCCGGCGGGGGTCGGGATCCCGGAGGGGGTCGGGGTCCCGGAGGGGGTCGGCGTGCCGGGAGAGGCCGGCGGCGGGGTGAGGGTGATGGTGTCGGGAACCACGTGCCAGCTGCCGTACGAGCGGCGGCGGGCCCGGAAGCCGAGGCTGCTGCCGTCGTCGAGGGTCAGGGTCCATGCGTCGCCGGCGCCGGAGGGGGCGGCGACGGGGCTGATGATCTCCTCGTACGCGAACTCGGCGAGCATCTTGGCGAGCAGTCGGCGGGCGGCGGAGTCCCAGGTCGAACGGTTGAGTTCGGGTGGCGTGCAGGGGTGCTGGGGCGAAGGTGACACGGTGGGTTCGGCCGCGGCGGGAACTGCGTGGAAGTTCGGCACGGGACTCCTCGAAGATCGGGAACTTTGCTGCGCGACGCAGAGTTTTCCAAGGGAGAGGTGCGAAGCGGCGACGACGGTCAGGGCTTGCGGGGCGGCACTCAGAGGAGATTGCGCAGCGCCCGCTCCCGGATCATCAGGGCGGCACGCTTCTCGGGAAGATCGATTTCCGCGAAGCAGCGGAAACCGGAGCTCAGGAAGGCAGAGACGGAGGGGGTGTTGCGGATGTCCGGTTCCGCGATCACACGAGTGCAGCGGGGGCGGTTGCCGAGGATCAGGTCGGCGACGGCGCGCAGCAGGGTCGTGCCCAGGCCGCGGCCGCGGTTCGTGCCGTCTCCGATGAGCAGGTGGATACCGGTGTCGTGGGGGCGCGCCGGGTAGTGGTGGGAGAGCGGGTCGAGGTCGGCCCGGTAGATCTCCCAGTAGCTCATCGGCGTGCCGTCGAGGAGGCCGAGGCAGGGGATGCTGCGGCCGTCGCCGTCGAGTTGGGCCCGTAGGTGGGCCGCGGTGACGGCGGCGGGGCCGGCGAGTTCCCAGTAGGCGGCCACCTCGGGGTCGTTCATCCAGCCGGTGAGGAGCTCCAGGTCTCGGCCCGGCCGTACGGGTTCGAGGCGGAAGGCTCCGGCGGGTGTGTCGGCGCTGCCCCAGATGGCCGGTGAGTCGAGCAGGTCGGCTTCGGCGAGCAGGGGCAACAGGTCGGCCTTGAGCCGTGTTTCGGTGGTGTGCTCCACCACCTCGATGGCGCCGGGGGCGTCGGCGACGGATCCGGCGGAGTGGGCGGGAGTGTCGGTGGAGCGCATCGGGGGCTCTTCTCCGCGTCGGCGCGGACGCGTCAATCGTGAAGGGGGTTGGTGATGGTGACGTAGACGGACTGGGTGTCGACGGGGCCGACCAGCTCGTCGAGACCTCCCAGGCGGGTGAGCAGATTCGCCTTGCAGCGCAGGGTGGGCGAGTCGAGCAGCCGTGTGGGGAGCGGGCCGAGGCCCGCGGCCTTGGCGAGGAAGCGGCGGAAGGCGGCGAGGAGCACGCGCTCGTCGGCGAGCCGCTGGGATCCGAAGGCGCCGATGAGTCCGAGCACGTTGTTGATGCCGAGGTAGTAGGCGAAGCGTTCGTCGGTGACGGCGTCGGAGACGAAGGTGTCGCTGGCGCTGCCGATGCCCGGCAGCCGTTGCTCCAGTTCCGCGCGGCGGGATGCGCGGAAGTAGTAGCCCTGGTTGTCGCGGTAGCGGCCGCCGGCCGGCCAGCCGGCGGCGTCGAGGAGCACCAGGGTGTTCTGCTGGTGCGCTTCGAGGGCGATGCCGGCGAGCGCGTCGAAGGCGAGGACCGGCAGGACCACGTGGTCGAGGTAGCGCAGGAACCACTCGGCGGCGACGGCGGACGTGCTGCGTCCGGTGGCGGCGGCGAGACGGGAGACGAGCTCGGCGAGTCGGGAGCTCATCGTGGGCCGGCCGGGCCACGGGCGGGGAGAGGTCAGTGCGGCGATGCAGACGGCGTCGTCGCCCGAGCGGAAGGGGTTGTGGCGCAGCAGGGCGTCCAGTCCGGGAACGGGCGTTCCGTCCGGGGCGTCCACGGCGACCCAGGCGGGGTCGCGGACGATGTCGAAGCCGGGGTGGCCCGCCTGCCACTGCTCGGCGAGGCCGGTGCGGAGCAGCCGGTGGACCTCGACCCCTCGGTGCAGTTCCTTGCGGAGGTTCTCGCGGCGGGAGTTGGTGATGCGCAGGCCCAGGGAGAGCTTGAGCATCACGGGGTCGCCGGGACGGTGGACGGTGCGGACGGAGGAGGTGGGGTACCAGGGCTCGCCGTGCGGGCCGAGGTCGTGCAGCAGGCCGGCGTCGCGGAGGGCGGTGACGGCCGGGCGCTGGAGCAGGTCGCGGGCCTGCCAGGGGTGCAGGGGAAGGGGGGTGGCGCCGTCGGGCAGTGGGAGCCCGGGGGCGAGTCGGCCGAGGAGCTGGGGCGCGGAGACGGGGCGGCCGCGCTCGGTCCAGGCGGATTCGGTGGCGAGGACGGAGGAGTCGACCGCGAACCAGTGCAGGGGGAAGGAGCCGTGGAGTTCGGGTGCGTAGTGACGTGCCTCGGCCTCGGAGAGTCCTTCGCGGCTCTTCGGGTCGGGTTGGAGGGGGTGACCGAGGAGGAGTGACTGTTCGGCTGTGAGGAAGCGGTCCCCGCCCACGGGGGCCGGGGCGGTGGGGCGCGCTCGCCGGTCGGCGATGAACTCGGTGGTACGGCGCACCGAGTCGGCGACCCGGCCGACGAGGTCCGCGCTGCCGCGGCCGCCGCCGGTGCCCTCACGGGCGATGAGGGAGGCGAGGGTGACGGCGTCCAGGCAGGGGGCGCCGGCGGGGGCGCCTTCGAGCCGGGCCGGACCGAACCGGTGCCAGCCGGTCGGGGACCAGTAGCGGACGGCGACGAGCACGGCGGTGGCCGAGGCGGGGAGGGGGATGCGCAGGGGGGTGCCGACGGGGCCGTCGGGGCGGCCGATCCCGGCCTCGCGGACCCAGCACCGGAGCAGGTTCTCCACCGCCGCGGCCTCGGCGGCGACGGCCGGCTCCGGGTGGTTCAGGAGGTCGGGCAGCGCGGCCGGCTCCGGCCAGACGGGGCTCGACCCGACGGAACGGGCTCTGGGCGTGCCGTCCTTCTGTCGCGGCACGGTGGCCGTCGCCCCGGCGGCGGCCGCGGGGAGCGGCTCTTCCTCGGCCGCTCGCGGGGCGGCGGGGGTGCCCGCCGGGTCCTCGCCCGGGCGCTCCGGCGCGGTGTCGCCGGGCTGGTCCGACGCGCCGGAGCGGGGCGCGGCGGCCGGGTCGGCGGCAGGCCCGCCCCGTCTGCCGTCCACGGCCGCCTGCTCGCCTCCGGCACCCGGCGGGGCGACGGGGGACGCTGCCGCCGGGCCGCCGTCGGCGGAACCGGCCTGCGCCACGGCCGAGTCGGGGCCGGCGACGGCGTCGGGAGACGCCCCGGAGGGCGACCACGGGTAGTGGCCGTCGGCGGTGACGGCCGAGGGGTTCGCGGCGGGGGTCGGCGCAGCGGTGTCGGGAGACACCGCCGAGGGCGACCGCAGCTGCCGGCCCTCGACAGCGCCGGCCGGCACGCTCACGGCCGGACTTGGGGCAGCGGTATCGGGAGACAACGCTGAAGCCGCCCACGGCTGCAGGCCCTCGGCCACCCCGGCTGGCGGGCTCGCGGCGGGGCCGGGGGGAGCGGTGTCGGGAGACTTCGCTGAAGCCGCCCACGGCTGCCGGGCCTCGGTCGTGCCGGGCGGCGGGCTCGCGGCGGTGTCGGGAGACGGCGCTGCGGGTGGCTGGGGCCGGCGGTGCTCGACGGGGCTCAGGGCTGCCGGTGGGGCGGCGGGGGTGGGGTTCGACGCCGTTGCCGGGGGCGGTTGATGGGCGGCCCGGGGGGTCGGGGTGGACTGGTGCGGGTCTGGCATCGCGGGTCCTCGGGGTGCGGGTCAGTGGGGGCTGCGGGCGGCGGCCGGGATGGCGTCGGCCAGGCGGTCGAGGACAGCGGCGGCCTGTTCGTCGGTCAGGGTCAGCGGGGGAAGCAGGCGGACCACGGCGCCGTGGCGGCCGCCGAGTTCGACGATCAGGCCCCGGTCGAGGCACTCCTGGCGGACGGCCGCGGCGAGGGCCGGTGCGGCGGCCCCGGTCTCGGGATCGACGAGTTCGACGCCGATCATCAGGCCCCGGCCCCGGACGTCTCCCATGCAGGGGTGGTCGGCGGCCAGCCCGCGCAAGGCCGACAGCATCCGCTCGCCGAGGACGGCGGCGCGCTCGGCGAGGCGGTTCTCGCGTACGAAGGCGAGCGTGGCGGTTCCGGCGGCCATGGCGAGCTGGTTGCCGCGGAAGGTGCCGGCGTGGGCCCCGGGGGCCCAGACGTCCAGGCCGGAGCGGTACACGATCACGGCGAGCGGCAGGCTGCCGCCGATCGCCTTGGACAGGACCATCACGTCGGGCACCACCCCGGCGTGGTCGACGCCCCAGAAGGCGCCGGTGCGGCCGACGCCCGTCTGCACCTCGTCGGCGATCATTGGGATGCCCCTGGCGGCGGTGATCTCGCGCATCCGGCGCAGCCAGGCGTCCGGGCCGGGGATGACCCCGCCCTCGCCCTGCACCGGTTCGACGATCAGGCCGGCCGGGGCGGGCACTCCGCCCTTGGGGTCGTCCAGCAGGTTCTCCGTCCAGCGTGCGGCGAGTTCGGCGCCCTCGGCGCCGCCGACTCCGAACGGGCAGCGGAAGTCCTGCGGGTACGGCAGCCGTGTCACCCGTACGTCCGGGGCGCCGCCCGAGGCGTCCAGCGCTCCTGCGGTCATGCCGTGGTAGGCCCCGGTGAAGGTGAGCAGCCCCGAGCGCCCTGTCGCGGTGCGCACCAGTTTGAGGGCGGCCTCCACGGCGTCCGTGCCGGCCGGCCCGCAGAACTGGATCCGCGCGTCGGCGGCCAGCGCCGGCGGCAGGTTGCCGAACAGCTCCGTGGTGAAGGCGTCCTTGACAGGGGTCGCGAGGTCGAGGACGTGCAGCGGGGCCCCGGAGTCGAGGACGCCGCGGACGGCTTCGAGCACCACCGGGTGGTTGTGTCCGAGCGCGAGGGTGCCGGCGCCGGAGAGGCAGTCGAGGTAGCGCCGGCCGTCGGCGCCCTCGATGGTCAGCCCGCGGGCGCGCACCGGGACGATGGGCAGGGAGCGCGCGTACGTCCGGGCGGCGGACTCCCGTTGCGCCTGCCTGCGCAGGATCCCGTCGGCGGCGACGGAGCCGCCGCGTCCGTCGCGGCCCTGCACCCGGCTGCCCCAAGGGGGCACTTGGGGATCCTGCGGCGGGATCTGTGTCGCGGCCGCCGCCGCGGTCGGCTCGGTCAAAGCCACGAGTGTCGGTCCTCCCGCACTGAACGCTCTTCCGGATTGCGCCTCGAACACCAACGCTGCTCCCCCATCCCCCGTACGTACCAACGACGGTGACGCCGACGGATCACGGGTGCCCCCAAGATCCTTGCCGTGCAAGGGGCGAGCGACAGGAACCACGGCCCCGGGCTGTGTCGTCCTGGGCGGCAGCGGCATAGTGGGGGGCTGCACTCCACGCCTCGAAACCACCAGGGGGACGAACGACATGCGACCGAACCGACCGGTCACCGCGATCTTGTGCGCGGCCGCGCTCGCGCTGACCGCAGCTGCCTGCGGCCCCGGCGACGAGGAGGCCGGCGGCGACGCCAAGCCGACCGTGGCGGCGAGCCTCCCGGGCCCGGACGGGATCAAGATCCCGGACCAGCTCAAGGAGAAGCTCAAGGAACGCGGTATAGACCTGGAGAAGTGGAAGGGGGGTGAGTGGAAGAACTGGAAGAGGGAGGACTGGCTCCGCGAGGCGGGCGACTACATCAACCCGATCATCGAGGGCCTGTGGGACCCGGAGCGCATGCGTGACGCCGAGCAGCCGCAGCGCCCGGTCGTCGACCCGGACGCGGGCAAGGACCAGGGCGTCACCGACCCCACTCCCGCCCCGGTGGCTGCCAAGCCGGCGAACGCGCCCTACCACCAGAGCGTTCCGGAGTCCGGCAAGGTCTTCTTCGACGGCCCCGAGGGCTCGATGGTCTGCTCCGCGACCGTGGTCAAGGACCCCGCGCACCCCGGTAAGTCGAACATGGTGTGGACCGCGGGCCACTGCGTGCACGCGGGCAAGTCCGGCGGCTGGTACCGCAACATCGCCTTCGTCCCGTCCTACAACAACGCGGGCAAGCCGTCGGCGCAGCTCAAGGGTGCGCCGCGCGAGCAGGTGGCCCCGTACGGCGTCTGGTGGAGCGACTGGGCGCAGACCTCGGACCAGTGGATCGCGACCGGTGGTCCGACCGGTGGCGCGGGTGCCCCGTACGACTTCGCGGTGCTGCACGTGACGCCCGAGAAGGGCAGTGGCAAGTCCCTGGAGGAGGTCGTCGGTTCGGCGCTGCCGGTGGAGTTCGCCGCGCCGGCCGTGCCGAAGGTCGCGAGCATCACGGCGACGGGCTACCCGGCGGCGGCTCCGTTCGACGGCCAGAAGGCCTTCCAGTGCACGGACAAGCCGGGCCGGCTGTCCCTGAACGCGACCGAGCCGGCGATGTACCGCATCGGCTGCACCATGACCGGCGGTTCCTCCGGTGGAGGCTGGGTCGCGGCGGGCGCCGACGGCAAGCCGGCGCTGGTGTCCAACACCTCGATCGGGCCGGCCAAGGCGGGCTGGCTGGCCGGACCCCGGCTGGGTCCGGAGGCGAAGGGCGTCTTCGAGGCCGTCAGCCGCAAGTTCAAGTAGGTCGCACCTGAACGACCGAGGGCCCCCTGCACACGGTGCAGGGGGCCCTCGGTCGTCAAGCCGTCAAACCGTCCGGCTGTCCGCCGGCTCAGGCGTCCGGCCCGCTCACTGCTTCGCGAGCGCGTACGGCGCCAGGTCCGCCGCGAGCTCCTGGTGGACCCGCGCCTTGAGCAGGGTGCCGTCCGGGGTGTGCTCCTCGGAGATCACCTCGCCCTCGGCGTGTGCCTTGGCGACCAGCGAGCCGCGCGTGTACGGCACCATGGCCTCCACCTCGACCTCGGGCCGGGGCAGCTCGGAGTCGATGAGCGCGAGGAGCTCCTCGATGCCCATCCCCGTCCGCGCCGATACGGCGATCGAGTGCCGCTCGATCCGCAGCAGCCGCTGCAGGACGAGCGGATCCGCGGCGTCCGCCTTGTTGATCACCACGATCTCGGGCACGTTGACCGCGCCGACCTCGCGGATCACCTCGCGCACCGCCGCCAGCTGCTCCTCCGGCGCCGGGTGCGAGCCGTCCACGATGTGCAGGATCAGGTCGGAGTCCCCGACCTCCTCCATCGTGGAGCGGAACGCCTCGACGAGGTGGTGCGGCAGGTGCCGGACGAAGCCGACCGTGTCGGCCAGGGTGTAGACCCGGCCGCTGGGCGTCTCGGCCCGGCGCACGGTCGGGTCGAGGGTGGCGAACAGGGCGTTCTCCACCAGGACGCCCGCGCCCGTGAGGCGGTTGAGCAGCGAGGACTTGCCTGCGTTGGTGTAGCCGGCGATGGCGACCGAGGGCACCTTGTTGCGGCGCCGTTCCTGCCGCTTGATGTCGCGGCCGGTCTTCATCTCCGCGATCTCCCGGCGCATCTTCGCCATCTTCTCGCGGATCCGTCGCCGGTCGGTCTCGATCTTGGTCTCACCGGGGCCTCGGGTGGCCATGCCGCCACCGCCGCCGCCACCCATCTGCCGGGACAGCGAGGCACCCCAGCCGCGCAGTCGCGGCAGCATGTACTGCATCTGCGCGAGGGCGACCTGTGCCTTGCCCTCTCGGGACTTGGCGTGCTGGGCGAAGATGTCGAGGATGAGGGCGGTCCGGTCGACCACCTTCACCTTGACGACGTCTTCAAGGGCGATGAGCTGGCCGGGGCTGAGCTCGCCGTCGCAGACGACGGTGTCCGCGCCGCTCTCCATGACGATGTCACGCAGCTCGCGCGCCTTGCCGGAACCGATGAAGGTGGCCGGGTCCGGCTTGTCGCGGCGCTGGATCACACCGTCGAGTACGAGGGCGCCCGCGGTCTCGGCGAGGGCGGCGAGCTCCGCGAGGGAGTTCTCCGCGTCGTTCACCGTGCCGGAGGTCCAGACACCGACGAGCACGACGCGCTCCAGGCGCAGCTGTCGGTACTCGACCTCGGTGACGTCTTCGAGCTCGGTGGAGAGGCCGGCCACGCGGCGCAGGGCCGCGCGCTCGGAGCGTTCGAACTGCTCGCCGTCCCGGTCTCCGTCGATCTCGTGGCTCCAGGCGACGTCCTCTTCCATCAGGGCATCGGCCCGAAGGCTCTCGGTGAAGCTCTGCGGGTCCCGCACGTCCTGTGCGTCCCGCGCGTCCTGGGAAGGGGAAGAAGAGGAGGTCATTGGATCCTTACGTCGATTCGAATAGCGCTGACACGTTAACGGGCACGCTAACTGTCACGTCCAACGTGTCACACCGCCGGGGGATTCCCCGAACGGCCTCGTCGATGGTGACATGCCCGTTCCTCGGCGGTCACACGCTTTATCGGCCCGACCCGCCGGGCTTGCCGGACGCGGCGGGCTTGCCGGACGCGGCCGGGGTGCTCCACTCCGGGTGCCCGGGCATCGGCGGGGTGGTCTTGCCGTAGAGCCACGGCTCCAGGAAGCCCCCGAGGTCCCTGCCGGCCTCCTGCGAGGCCAGCCGTACGAAGTCGTCCGTGCCCGCCACCCCGTCCCGGTACTGCGACACCCAGCGGCGCTCCAGCCGGTCGAAGGCCTCGGTGCCGATCTCCTGCCGCAGCGCGTAGAGGATCAGCGCGGCGCCGTCGTAGACCACGGGCCGGAAGAGGCCGATCTTCTCGCCGGGCGGGGCGGGCTTCGGGGCGGCCGGCGGGCCGCCCGCCGCCCGCCACTGGTCGGAGCGCTGGTACGCCTCGCGCATGCGCCGCTCCAGGGAGTACTTGCCGAGCCCGTCGGCGTACAGGGCCTCGTACCAGGTGGCGTGTCCCTCGTTGAGCCACAGGTCGGACCAGACCCGCGGGGTGACGCTGTCGCCGAACCACTGGTGGGCGAGCTCGTGGACCATCACGGACTCGACGTACCAGTCGGGGTAGCCCTCGCCGGCGAAGAGGGTGTTCTCGAAGAGCGAGAGGGTCTGCGTCTCCAGCTCGAAGCCGGTCGTCGCCCGCGCGATCAGGACCCCGTAGTTCTCGAAGGGGTAGCGGCCGACGCGCTCCTCCATCCACGCGATGTGCCCGGCGGTCTTCTTCAGCCAGGGGTCCAGCCGCTCCCGGTCCGCCTCGGGTACCACGTCGCGCAGCGGCAGCCCGTGCGGGCCGGTGCCGTGCACGACGGCGGACCTGCCGACCGAGACCTGGGCCAGTTCGGTGGCCATGGGGTGCTTGGTGCGGTAGGTCCACGTCGTCGAGGGGCCGAACCGCAGGGTGGGGACCACGGGCATCCCGTTGGCGACGGCCGTGAGCCCGGCCGGGGCGGTGATCCGGAAGGTGAAGAACGCCTTGTCGGCGGGGTGGTCGTTGCAGGGGAAGACGCGGTGGGCGGCGTCCGCCTGGTTGGCCATGGCCAGGCCGTCCTGGGTGGGCACCCAGCCGCCGTCGCCGCGTCCGCGCGGGTCGCTGGTGTGCCGGACGGTGATGTGCAGCGGGGCCTGGTCCACCACCGGCCGCGCGGGGGTCAGTACGAGGTCCTCCCCCACGCTCTCGAACCGGGCCGGCTCCCCGTTGACCTCGGCGGACGCCACCTTGCCGTGGGTGAAGTCGAGGTTGATGCGCTCCAGCGGCTCCAGCGCGCGGGCTTCGATGACGGTGACCGCGTCGAGCGGGGTCCGGTTGTCCTTGTACGCGAAGGACAGGTCGTACGAGAGCACGTCGTACCCGGGGTTCCCGAGCTCCGGGAAGAGCGCGTCGCCGATGCCCAGCGCCTTCGGCGGGGGCAGTACGGCGGCGACGAGGGTCAGGGAGGCCGCGGCGAGCAGGGCGGCGCGCTGGCGGGGGGAGGAGAGCTGCATCCACCACCGCTTACCAGTGACCGTCACACGGCCGTGCACGGCGCGCGACGGATCCACCCGAACGGGGACTTCCGGGGCCGTCCCGGCCTACGCCCGGCTGACGTCGTACACGCCCGGTACGTCCCGCATCGCACGCATCAGCGCGGGCAGCCCGGTCGCGTCCGGCAGCTGGAGGGTGTAGGTGTGCCGGACCCGCTGCTCGACCGGGGGTTCCACGGTCGCGGAGACCACCTCGACCCCCTCGCGGGCGATGGCCTCGGTGAGGTCGGCCAGCAGGTGCGGGCGCCCGAACGATTCAGCGAGCAGGGTGACCCGGCAGTCGGCCGTGGCCCGCCAGTGCACGGCGACGGAGGTGCGCCCCACGGCGCGCATCTGCGCCACCGCCGCGCAGTGGATGCGGTGGACGGTGACGGCGCCGCCGCGGACCAGGAAACCGGCGACGGCGTCGGGCGGCACCGGGGTGCAGCACCCGGCCAGCCGCACGGTGGCGTCCGGCAGGTCGGCGACGGCGTTGCCCCCGCCGCCCCGGGCGCCGACCACCGACAGCGGCGCCCGCGCGGCCGAGGTGGTGGACAGCGCCCGGTCGGGATGGGATTCGAGCCAGCTGCCGATGGCGATCCGGGCGGCCGGGGTCCGCGCGTGGTCCAGCCATTCGGCGGCCGGGCCCGAGGAGGCGTCCTGCGCGAGCAGCAGTTGCACGGTGTCCCCGTCGGACAGGGGGGAGGACAGGGAGGCGAGGCGCCCGTTGACGCGGGCGCCGATACAGCCGTGGGCCGCCTCGCCGTGCTGGGCGTAGGCGGCGTCGATACAGCTGGCCCCGGCCGGCAGGCCCAGCGTGCCGCCGTCGGCCCGGAAGACGGTGATCTCCCGGTCCTGGGCCAGCTCCGCGCGCAGCACGCTCCAGAAGGTGTCGGGGTCGGGTGCGGACTGCTGCCAGTCGAGCAGGCGGGACAGCCAGCCGGGCCGCGTGGGGTCCACGCGCTCCTCGTCGGGGTCGGCGGCGGCGTCGGGCGTCGCGGTGGCGTACGGGTTGCCGAGGGCCACCACGCCGGCCTCGGCGACACGGTGCATCTGCCGGGTCCGCACGATGACCTCGGCCACGTAGCCCTCGGGCGTGGCGACGGCGGTGTGCAGCGACTGGTAGAGGTTGAACTTCGGGGCGGCGATGAAGTCCTTGAACTCCGAGACGACCGGGGTGAAGCAGGTGTGGAGCTCGCCCAGGACCGCGTAGCAGTCGGCGTTCTCGCCGACGAGGACGAGGACGCGGCCGAAGTCGGAGCCGCGCAGCTCGCCGCGCGTGCGGGCGATGCGGTGCACGGAGACGAAGTGCCGTGGCCTGACCTGTACCTCGGCGGCGATGCCGGCGTCGCGCAGGACGGCGCGTACGGAGTCGGCGATGCCGGGCAGCGGGTCGCGTTCCCCGGCGTGGGCCGCGATGAGCGCGCGGGTGCTCTCGTACTCCTCGGGGTGCAGGATCGCGAAGACGAGGTCTTCCAGTTCGGTCTTCAGGGCCTGAACGCCGAGCCGTTCGGCGAGCGGGATGAGGACGTCGCGGGTGACCTTGGCGATGCGGGCCTGTTTCTCGGGGCGCATCACGCCGAGGGTGCGCATGTTGTGCAGCCGGTCGGCGAGTTTGATGGACATGACGCGGACGTCGTTGCCGGTGGCGACGAGCATCTTGCGGAAGGTCTCGGGCTCGGCGGCGGCGCCGTAGTCGATCTTCTCCACCTTGGTGACGCCGTCGACGATGAAGCAGACCTCGTCGCCGAACTCCGCGCGGACCTGATCGAGGGTCACCTCGGTGTCCTCGACGGTGTCGTGGAGCAGAGAGGCCGTCAGGGTGGTGGTCTCGGCGCCGAGTTCGGCGAGGATCAGGGTGACGGCGAGCGGATGTGTGATGTACGGCTCACCACTTTTTCGCATCTGGCCGCGGTGCGAGGTCTCCGCGAGGAGGTACGCGCGGCGCAGAATGGACAAATCGGCGTCCGGATGGTGGGCGCGGTGCGCCTCGGCCACGTGACCGATCGCGTCCGGGAGCCGGTCCCGGGACGTCGGCCCGAGCAGGGCCGCACGCCCGAGCCGGCGCAGATCGAGCCTGGTCCGGCCGCGTCTGCGGAGCTCAGGGCGCGCTTCGGGGTGTGCTTCTGGGTTCGTGGCCTCTGCACTCATGGGCACCTCCGGCGGCTTCGACCGGCGGTGGCGGGCATGGGGTGAGCCCTCAGGGCCGGTGCCTGATGTTACCGACCCCACCACGTGGCGCAGTCCACCTCTCGCTCAGCGTGAAACGGATCACCCATTAGAGGGAAGCTTCAGGCGAAAGCCGTTTCGGTGAGCCAGGCCCCGTCGAACTCGCCCGTGGCCACGATCACGGCCGGTCCGGTCATGTCGATCTGCCCGTCGGGGTGTTCGGTGATGAGCAGGGTTCCGCCCGGCAGGTCGACGGTGTAGGTGACCGCTTCTCCGGTGACGGCCGGGTCGACGCCGTCGCGGCGGATGGTGGCCACGGCGACGGCGCAGGCGCCGGTGCCGCAGGAGCGGGTCTCGCCGGAGCCGCGTTCGTGGACGCGCATGGCGACGTGGCGGGGGCCGCGGTCGACGACGAACTCGACGTTGACGCCCGTCGGGTACGCGGACGCCGGGCTGAAGGGCGGGGCGGTGTAGAGGGTGCCGGCGTCGTCGAGGCTTTCGACGAAGGCCACGGCGTGCGGGTTCCCCATGTTCACGTTGCGCGCGGGCCAGCTCCGGGAGCCGACGCTGACCCTCACCTCGCCCGCGGGGAGTGCGGCGCGACCCATGGAGACGGTGACGTCGCCGGTCTTGGCCAGGTGGACCCGCTTGATCCCGCCGCGGGTGGCGACGGCCAGGTCCCCGGGCTCGACGTGGCCGGCGTACTGGAGGTAGCGGGCGAAGACGCGCACGCCGTTGCCGCACATCTCGGCGATGGAGCCGTCGCTGTTGCGGTAGTCCATGAACCACTCCGCCTCGTCGGCGAGGTGCGCCGCCTCCGGGTGCGCGGCGGACCGGACGACGTGCAGCACACCGTCCGCGCCGATGCCGGCCCGCCGGTCGCACAGCTTGGCGACCGCGGTCGCGGGCAGCTCGACGGCGTTGTCGGGGTCCGGGACGATCACGAAGTCGTTCTCGGTGCCGTGGCCCTTGAGGAAGGAGAGGGTGCGCTGAGTCACCCGCCCATCGTAGCGAGGCGCAGCTCGGCGACGCCGCGCGGTCCGGTACGCGGACCTCTGCGGGGAGGGCCGGTCAGCGGAGCCGGGCGACCCGGTACACGGCGAGGGACACGACGGCCAGTGCGATCACGGCGTACAGCGCGGCCATGCGCCAGTCGGGGCGGCGGCCGCTCCCCCGGGCCGGGAGGCCGGGCCAGGTGTAGCCGACCCGTCGGGCGGCCATCATCCCCCAGCCCCCGGCGCAGCAGCTGATCAGGAAGCCGAGCATGGCGACCACGGCTCCGCCGTCGCCGAATTCGAACGCGAGGGGGAAGGCGAACATCAGGGAACCGGCGGCGGCGAGCATCACGATGGGGGCGATCTGCCACAGGCGCAGGCGGCGCTGCGGGCGCAGCTCGACCTCGAACTCGGGGACGGCGGCCGCCTCGGCCTCGGCGGTGTCCGGGGCGTCCGGGCCGTCGGGGGTCAGCCGTGCGGGGTCCGCGGGCAGCCCGAGGGCCGCGGGCCCGTCCGTGCCGTCGAGAAGCGTCGGATCCGCTTCCCGCCGGGTGTCGTCCCGCCCGGTGTCGCGAGGGCCGGCCTCCATCGCCACGCGCCCTCCCCACTCGGACTCAGTGCGCCGCCATTCACCGCAGGTGACCGCACCCGCAGGAGTTTGATGATGGCACGCCCCCGGCCCCGCAACCGGCGCGCGGGGCGTCCCGATGCCATCACGTGATCAGGCTGTGACCGCTCGTTCGACCAACGACTGCGCGAGTCCGGGGAGTTCCCCCCGGTCGGCGGCGGCTCCGCTGAGCCAGTGCACGCGCGGGTCGCGGCGGAACCAGGAGTCCTGGCGGCGGGCGAACCGCTTGGTCGCCCGGACGGTTTCCGCCCTGGCCTCGTCCTCGGTGCACTCCCCGGCGAGCGCGGAGAGGACCTGCTGGTAGCCGAGCGCCCTGGAAGCGGTGATTCCGTCGCGCAGCCCGCGGGCCTCCAGCGCGCGGACCTCGTCCACCAGACCGGCCTCCCACATCCGGTCCACGCGCAGCGCGATCCGCTCGTCGAGCTCCGGCCGGGCGACGTCGACGCCGATCTGCACGGTGTCGTAGACGGACTCGTGGCCGGGCAGATTGGCCGTGAACGGGCGTCCGGTGATCTCGATGACCTCCAGCGCGCGCACGATGCGGCGGCCGTTGCTGGGCAGGATGGCCCGGGCGGCGGCCGGGTCGGCGGCGGCGAGCCGGGCGTGCAGGGCGCCGGAGCCGCGCAGCGTGAGCTCGTCCTCCAGCCGGGCGCGGACCTCGGGGTCGGTGCCGGGGAACTCCATGACGTCCAGGGCGCCGCGGACGTACAGGCCGGAGCCGCCGACGAGGACGGGCGTACGGCCCTCGGCGAGCAGCTTGTCGATCTCCAGGCGGGCCAGGCGCTGGTACTCGGCCACGTTCGCGGTGTCGGTGACGTCCCAGATGTCGAGGAGGTGGTGCGGGACCCCGCCGCGTTCCTCGGTCGTCAGCTTGGCGGTGCCGATGTCCATCCCCCGGTACAGCTGCATGGAGTCGGCGTTGACGACCTCGCCGTCGAATTGGCGGGCCAGGGCGACGCCCAGGTCGGACTTTCCTGCCGCGGTGGGACCGACGACGGCGATGACCCGCGGGGCGGGGGCTGCTTTCCTCACCGCCCCAGTCTCTCAGCCCCTGGTCAAGACGCGGGCATGTACCCGATCGAGTTACGTGACGGGGTGGGGGTGAGGTCGTTGCCCTGGCGAGGTTCCGGCCCGGTGCGCGCCGTGCGTACGCCTGGCGCATGCCCGGCGTACGCCGTGCGGAGGCCGGTGCGGTCACGGCGGAACTTCACTCACACGCGTAACGTTATAGGAGGAGACATGGGCGTTTTTGACTGGTTTTTTCGTCGTAAGGACGAGGCCGCGACCGAGGGGGTCGCTGCCGAGGCCGTGACGGCGGAGTCCGGTGCGGCCGAAGAGGCCGAGGCCGAGCCGGCCGTCGCGGAGGCTCCGGCGGCGGAAGCCGTGGAGATCCCGAAGCAGCAGTCGGCCGAGGTGGCCGCGGACAGCGAAGCCGGCGAGGGCGCCCGCACGTAGCGACCGCCAACGGAAGGTGACCCATGGGCCTGCTGGACAATCTCAAGGCCAAGCTCGGTCCGGCGAAGGACAAGGTCGGCGACCTCGCCCAGAAGAACGAGGGCAAGATCGCCGAGGGTCTGGACAAGGTGGCCAAGGCCGTGGACTCCAAGACCCACGGCAAGTACAGCGACCGGATCACGAGCGGTACGGGCAAGGCGAAGGACGCTCTGGGCAAGATCGCGCACAAGGACACCCCCGGCGGTACGACGCCGCCGGCCACCTCCTGACGCGGTCCCGGAAGGGGCGCGGGACCAGCAGTCGCTGCCGGTCCCGCGCCCCTTCGCCGTTTCCCGGGTCCGCGGCCGGGGCGTGCCCACGGCCGCAGGTACGCGCCTACGACCAGGCGGCGACGAAGTACCCGACCCCGTACGGCGCGTCCTCGTACAGCAGTCGGCCTTCGAGACCGGCGCCCTCGGCGGCGCCGGCCAGCACCTGCCAGGGGGCCCGGCCGGCGGCCTGGAGTTCGGCTGCGAGTCCGGCGTCGAGAGCGGCGAGGGCGGCCGTGTCGGCGGCGCCCAGGGCGCGGGCGGCGGCCGCGTCGAAGGCGGCGGCGCGCTCGTCGAGGTAGCCGGGGGCCTTGAGGGTCCGGCAGGCGCTGCCGTCGCCGAGGACGAGCATGGCCACGCGGTCGGCGGAACCGCCCAGGTCCGCGCCGAGCAGGCCGCATCCGTGCGGGGCGAGGTCAGCGGCGACGGCCACACCGGCGACCGGGGCGGCCGTCCAGCGGGCCTGACCGAGCAGCCAGCCGGCCACCGCGAGGGAAGCCGGCAGGGTGTCCCCGGTGGCGTGGCCGCTCGGCGGTTCGCCCGGGTCGGGGCCCAGGGTGACGCTCAGGTCCACGCCGAACCCGGCGAAGCCGCCGGGGGTGCCCTGGTCGTACGCGCCGCCCTCGGCGGCGGCTCCGACCACGACCAGCAGGTCGGGGCGGGATGCGGCGAGCACCGCCAGTGCGTCGGAGCAGGCGGTGCGGGCGTCGCCGAGTTCGGCGGCGGCGCCCGCGGCGACCTCCGGTACGAGCAGCGGCGGGGCGGGACAGACGGCGGCGGCTACGAGCATGATCCGCAGCCTAACGCCAGCGCGGCGCGGGCGGGACGGCCGTGCGGCGCGGCCCGGGCGGCCCGGGCGCGCCCCCTGTGCGGCCTCAGGACCCGGGGCTCAGCCCTGCGGTACCGCGCAGCCCGAGGTGGCGGCCGGGAGGGGGGCCGGGACGCCGAGGGTCGGGATGCCGAGCATGACGCCCGCGGGCTGGGCCGGGGCGGCGTTGCGCTTCTCCCAGGCGTCGCCGGCGCGGGTGCGGCGCACGGTCAGGGTCGGGCCCTCGGCGAGCAGGTGGTGCGGGGCGGCGTAGGTGATGTCCACGGTGACCACGTCGCCCGGGCGGACCTCAGCCTCCGGCTTCGTGAAGTGGACCAGGCGGTTGTCGGGCGCGCGGCCCGACAGGCGGTGGGTGGCGCCGTCCTTGCGGCCCTCGCCCTCCGCGACCATGACCTCCAGGGTGCGGCCGACCTGCTTCTTGTTCTCCTCCCAGGAGATCTCCTCCTGGAGGGCGACCAGGCGCATGTAGCGGTCCTGCACGACCTCCTTGGGGATCTGCCCGTCCATGTCGGCGGCGGGGGTGCCGGGCCGCTTGGAGTACTGGAAGGTGAAGGCGTTCGCGAAGCGGGCCTCGCGCACGGTGTGCATGGTCTGCTGGAAGTCCTCCTCCGTCTCACCGGGGAAGCCCACGATGATGTCGGTGGAGATCGCGGCGTGCGGGATCGCGGCGCGGACCTTCTCGATGATGCCGAGGAAGCGCTCCTGCCGGTACGAGCGGCGCATCGCCTTGAGGATCGGGTCCGAGCCGGACTGCAGCGGCATGTGCAGCTGCGGCATCACGTTCGGGGTCTCGGCCATCGCCGCGATCACGTCGTCCGTGAAGTCGCGCGGGTGCGGGGAGGTGAAGCGGACCCGCTCCAGGCCCTCGATCTGGCCGCAGGCGCGCAGCAGCTTGCTGAAGGCCTCGCGGTCGCCCAGGTCGGATCCGTAGGCGTTCACGTTCTGGCCGAGCAGGGTGATCTCCGAGACGCCCTCGGCGACCAGGGCCTCCACCTCGGCGAGGATGTCGCCGGGCCGACGGTCCTCCTCCTTGCCGCGCAGCGCCGGGACGATGCAGAAGGTGCAGGTGTTGTTGCAGCCGACGGAGATCGAGACCCAGGCGGCGTACGCGGACTCGCGGCGGGTCGGGAGCGTGGAGGGGAACGCCTCCAGCGACTCGGCGATCTCGACCTGCGCCTCTTCCTGGATGCGGGCGCGCTCCAGCAGCACGGGGAGCTTGCCGATGTTGTGCGTACCGAAGACGACGTCGACCCACGGGGCCTTCTTGACGATCGTGTCGCGGTCCTTCTGCGCGAGGCAGCCGCCGACGGCGATCTGCATGCCGGGGCGCTTGGTCTTCATCGGGGCCAGCCGGCCGAGGTTGCCGTACAGCTTGTTGTCGGCGTTCTCGCGGACCGCGCAGGTGTTGAAGACCACGACGTCGGCGTCGCCGTCGGAGCCCTCGGGCGCCCTGACGTAGCCGGCGTCCTCCAGCAGACCGGAAAGCCGCTCGGAGTCGTGCACGTTCATCTGGCACCCGTAGGTGCGCACCTCGTAGCTTCGCTTCTCGTCCACTGCCTGGCTCCGGTCGCTGCTGGTCATGCAACAAGGGTAGGCGGTACCCGGGAGCCCTCCGGTCCCCCGTGCAGCCGGCCCTCGGGGAGCCGGCGGCCGAAGAGGAGCAGCAGCAGGTCCTGGGCGTTCCCGTAGAGGGGCGTTCCGGTTCCGTGGGACCAGTCGAGGTCGTCGGCGCGCAGCCGCAGGCCGGCCAGGTCCGCGCCGAAGAAGCGCAGGGTGCGGGGGGTGACGGCGTCGAGGAGGAGCCTCAGCCGGTCCTCGGGGACGCGGCGCGGGTGGCCGAGGGCCGTGGTGATGTCGAGGCCGTGGACCACGTCGTGGGCCAGAGCCCCGGTGGGGCCGGCGGCGGGTGGCTTCCAGGGGTGGCCGGCGTTCTCGCGGAGCAGCGCGGCAAGCTCGCGTGGGGCGAGGGCGGCGGCGTCGCGGTGCGCGGTGCGGTCGGTCATCCGGTGGAGGTGCCCGCCGGCCCGCAGCAGCTCGGCGGCGAAGCCGGGGAGGGACGTACGGAACCCGAGGGACATGTGGGCGGCGACCTCGCGGACGCGCCAGCCGCCGCAGAGGGACGGGGCGTCCCATTGGGCCGGGGCGAGGGCGTCGAGTACGTCGGCCAGCTCGCGGCGTTCGGCGGCGACGGCCGCGGCGATCGTCCGGCGGCTTCCGGATCGACCCGCGGGGCCGGAGGAGGCGGGGCCGGGCGTGGGTTGCGGAGTTGATCGGCTCATGGCATCAGGCTCGGTCGGCGCCGTGCATAAGTCCAAGAGCGGGTTCTTCTGCGATCTAGAATCATCGGTTATGGAACTGGCTCAGCTGCGCTATTTCGTGGCGGTGGTGGAGGAGGGCGGCTTCACCCGCGCCGGGGCGCGGCTGCACGTCTCCCAGCCGGGGGTGAGCGCACAGGTACGCCGGCTGGAACGGGAGCTGGGACAGCGGCTGCTCGACCGGTCCGGGCGGCGGGTCACGCCGACCGAGACGGGCGAGGCCGTCCTCTCGTACGCGCGGGCAGCGCTCGCGGCGGTGGAGGGGGTGCGGCGGACCGCCGAGGAGTTCTCCGGGCTGCTGCGCGGGAGGGTGGCCCTCGGGCTGATCCCGGGCGCCGCCGGGGCGGCGATGGAAGGGTTCGACATGGTGGAGGCGCTCGGGGACTTCCACGACGAGCACCCCCGGGTGGAGATCGCCCTGTCCGAGGACACCTCGGAGCGGATGCTCGCCGCCCTGCTGCGCGGGGAGCTCGACCTGGCGGTGGTCGGCCTCGGCGGGGAGCCGCCCGCGGGGATCTCCTGCCAGGTGGTCCTCGACGAACCCCTGGTGGCGGCGGTCCGGGCGGACGACCCCCTCGTGGCGCGGTCCGTGGACGGCGGGATCCCGCTGGCGGCCCTGCGCGAGCGGGCGCTCATCAGCCTGCCGCGCGGGACGGGAATCCGCGGGGTGCTGGAGCGGGCGTGCGCGGAGGCGGGGTTCGCGCCGCGGGTGGAGTTCGAGGCGGCGGCGCCCGTGGTGCTGGTCCGGCTGGCCGCGCGGGGCCTGGGGGTGGCCGTGGTGCCCTCCGGGGCGGAGTCCGGCGCGGGCCCACGGGCCGGCGCCGGGCTGTGCGCGCTGCCGATCACCGAGCCGGCGCTGAACGGGCGGGTGGCGCTGGCCTGGCGGACGGCCGGGCCGGCCGGACCCGCCGCCCGCGCGTTGCTGGGACGGCTGCGCGCGCAGGCCCCCGGACGGCCCGCGCCGTGACAGGAGCGCGGTCGGGTGGCAGGATCGCGCCATGCCTCTCGTACCGCCCCGGATCAGCAGGCGCCACGCCCTGCGGGTCCTGGTGGCCGTACTGGCCGTGCTCGGGGTCCTCACCTGGTGGCTGAAGCCCTTCGGGGAACCGGAGCTGCACGGCGAGCTGACCTTCAGCACGGGCGCCCGGACCGGCGTCTACCACCGGTACGGGCAGCTGCTGCAGCAGGCGCTCGCGCGGGACGCGCCCGGTGTGGAGGTCCACCTGGAGACCAGCGAGGGCTCGCAGGAGAACCTGAAGCGGGTGGCCTCCGGCGAGGCCGACTTCACGGTGGCGACCGCGGACGCGGTCGCCAAGTACCAGCTCGACGGGAAGCCGCGCGCGGACCTGCTGCGCGGGGTCGCCCGGCTCTACGACGACTACGTACAGCTGGTGGTGCCGGCCGATTCGGCGGTGCAGTCGGCCCGGGACCTGAAGGGCAAGCGGGTCGCGATCGGCCAGCCGGGGTCCGGGGTGCGGCTCGTCTCGGAGCGGCTGCTGAGGGCGGCCGGGCTGGACCCGGTGCTGGACATCACGCCGGTGTCCATAGGGATCGACACCATGCCGGCCGAGCTGGAGGCGGGCCGGATCGACGCCTTCTTCTGGTCCGGCGGCCTGCCGACGAACGCGGTGCGCGAGCTGTCGGAGCGGTACCAGATCCGGCTCGTGCAGCTCGGCGACCTGGTGGAGCAGTTGGAGGGCAGCGGCAGTCCGGCGCGCTACTACCGGACGGCGGTCATGCCGCAGGACGCGTACGCGCGGGCGCGCAACACCAGCGCGGTGACGACCCTGGCCGTGCCGAACCTGCTGGTGACCACGGCCGAGACGGACCCGAAGCTGACGGAGCAGCTGACGCGGACGGTGATCCTCGGCCGCGACCTCGTCGGCCGCGAGGTGCACGCGGCGCAGCTGGTGGACCTGCGGACGGCGATCTACACCGATCCCCTGGACCTGCACGAGGGGGCGGGCCGGTACTACCGGTCGGTCAAGCCCTGAGGTCCCCGACGAGCCCTACGAAGCCGAGCCGCGAGGCCGAGCCGACGGGCCGGGGCCGAGGTCCTAAGAGGGCGGCGGCGACGGCAGCAGCATCATCGCCGCGGCGGCCGCGCCGATCAGGCCCGCGTGGGTGCCCAGGGTCGCCGGGACCACCTGGAGCTCCTTGACGAAGGAGAGCGTGGCGTAGGCCCCGAGGTGCGCGCGGATCGGCGCGAAGAGGATGTCGCCGGAGGCGGCGACCCCGCCCCCGATGACGGCGACGTCCGTTTCGACGAGGGTCGCGGTGGCGGCGATGGCGGCGGCCAGCGCACGGCCCGCGCGGTCGAAGGCGGCCAGGGCGATCGGGTCGCCCGCGGCCGCGGCCGCCGCCACACCGGCGGCCGAGGCGTCCCGTCCGGTCCCCGCGCCGTTCGTGTGGTCCGCCCGGTCCGCCGTGCTTCCGCCGGCCGTTGCGGTCCCTGCGCTCACGGCGCCGGACGGGGTCCAGCCCTGCTCCCGGGCCCAGCGGGCGATCGCCGTGCCCGATGCGATCGACTCGACGCAGCCGCGGCTGCCGCACACGCACGGCTCGCCGTCGAAGGCCACGCTGATGTGGCCGATGTGCCCCGCGTTGCCCGTGGGGCCGGGGTGCAGCTGGTTGTTCAGGATGAGGCCGCCGCCCACGCCCGTGGAGACCACCATGCAGAGCGCGTTCGCGTGGCCCCGGGCCGCGCCCAGCCAGTGCTCGGCGGCGGTCATCGCCACACCGTCCCCGGCCAGTACGGTCGGCAGCTCGGCCCCGCGCGCCGCGAGCTCCGCCGCGACCCGGGCCTGGACCGGGAACTCCCGCCACGCCCCGATGTTCACCGGGCTGACCGTGCCCCGGGACGTGTCCACCGGGCCGGCGCTGCCGATCCCGCAGCGGACGGCCGAGGCCCACAGCGGGGAGCCGGACAGGTCGGCGACGACCTCGGTCACCGCCGACATGACCCCCTCCGCGTCCACTCCGCGGGGGGTCGCCCGACGGGTGGTGGCGGTCATCGTGCCGTCGGGGTGCACCAGCGCACCGGCGATCTTCGTACCGCCGATGTCGATCGCCACCGTCAGGCCGGCGGCCGCCGCGGCGGCGCGCGGTGCGGGGAAGGGTGCGGTGGGGGTGATCACGGTGGCGGCTCCAGGAAGGGTTCAGGATTCAGTATGCGCCGGGGGCGGCGCCGTGCTCTCGCGAGGCTCCAGGCGCGGCTGCTCGCTGACCCGCACTCCGGGCGGACCGCCCGCGAGGACGGCGAGGAGCTCCTCGGCGGCGAGCCGGCCGAAGCCGGCGGTGTCGCGCACGAGCGCGGTGAGCCGGGGGTGGGTGACCCGGCAGAGCGCGGAGTCGTCCCAGGCCACGATGGAGAGCCGGCGCGGGACGGGGATGCCCAGCTCGGCGGCGACCGCGCTCCCGGCGACGGCCATCACGTCGTTGTCGTAGACGAGCGCGGTGGGCGGCCGGGGCTCGGCGAGGACCCGGCGGGTGGCGGCGGCCCCCTCGGCGTCGGAGTAGTCGGTGACCACCGAGCGCACCTGGTCGGGGCCGAGCCCGCGGCGCGCGGCCTCCGTCCGCAGGGAGTCCATCCGGCGGACCGTGTGGGCGAGGCCGGGGAGTCCGGCGATGTGGACGATCCGGCGGTGGCCCAGCCCGTGCAGGTGGTCCAGGACCCGGGCCATGGCCCCGGCGTCGTCGGCCCGGACCGAGGAGACCACCGCCGGCGCGGAGGCGGCGACGGGATCGGGTCTCGGCTCCGGCTCCGGCTCCGGCTCGCCGATGGTGACCGCGGGCAGGCCCAGCTGCCCGAGGAGCGCGGGGCGCGGGTCCCGCATGCGCGGGTCGACGACGAGGACCCCGTCGACCCTCCGCTCGGCCCACCAGCGCCGGTAGACCGCGCATTCGGCGTCGATGTCCTCGACGACCTGGAACAGCAGGGCGGTCCGGGCCGCGGAAAGGACCTCCTGGATGCCGGAGACGAGTTGGAGGAAGAAGGACTCGACGCCGAGCGTGTGCGCGGGCCGGGCGAGGACCAGCCCGACGGCGCCGGACCGTTCGCCGGAGAGGGCGCGGGCGGCGCTGTTGGGCTGCCAGCCGAGTTCCTCGGCGACGCGGCGGATCCGGGCCCGGGTGTCCTGCGAGACGCCGGGCCGGTCGTTGAGCGCGAACGACACGGCGCTCTCCGACACCCCGGCCTGCCGGGCGATGTCCTTGATCGTGGGTCTGCGGGCCATGGCCTGCCTCATTCGTCCTTCGGGTGCGTCACGCGTGGCGGAACACGGATGGCAATGGCCGGACCGTACGCGATCCCGCCGGTGTCCGTCGGCACGTGCGGGGTGCAGGGCGGCGGGCGCCCTCAACTGCCCTGTCCCGTAAGGAGAATCGGCGTCGGCCAGGCCGATCGGCACGCTCCGGACGCCGGTGCCGCCGACCCGGACCCGTACCGGCCGATCGCCATGACCAACTCCCGCAGGCCGTCGGGAGTTCCGGCGGCCCGGGGAAGAGGGCCGGGGTGGTGACCGCCGTGACCGAAATACCGCTGTCCATTTCCACGCACCACCCTGTGACCCGTCGCAGCTAAACCGCATTAGTTCCGCCAGGCTCCAGCGCACGGAACCCTTGTGTCAACTGGACTCAAGCGCATAAGTAATCATCTCTGAGGCCCTGTTGACTTTCCCCATCCGCACCGGCAGGTTGTGGCCCACCTCGTGAATTCCCCCAGAACTCCAGGACGCCTCGTGCACGATCACGCGCTCCGCTTCGGCGCCAACTACACGCCGGCCCGCGGCTGGTTCCACCACTGGCTGGACTTCGACCTCGACGAGGTCAGGGCCGACCTGGACTCGATCGCCGCGCTCGGGCTGGACCACGTCCGCGTCTTCCCGCTCTGGCCGGTCTTCCAGCCGAACCGGACGCTGATCCGGGCGCGCGCCGTCGAGCAGCTCGTCGCGCTCGCGGACGCGGCCGCCGAACGCGGTCTCGACGTCAACGTGGACGGGCTGCAAGGCCATTTGTCGAGTTTCGACTTCCTGCCCGCCTGGACGCGGACCTGGCACCGGCGCAACCTGTTCACCGACCCGGAGGTGGTCGCCGCGCAGCAGGAGTACCTGCGCACGCTGGCCGCCGCGCTCGCCGACCGGCCGAACTTCCTGGGCATGACCGTGGGCAACGAGGTCAACCAGTTCTCCGGCGCCCCGCACCCCGACCCCGACCGCGTCACCCGGGACCAGGCCGACCGCTGGCTGGAGCGGATGCTCGCCGCCTGCGAACAGGGCGCCCCCGGACGGCTGCACGTGCACGCCGAGTACGACGCCGCCTGGTACCAGGACGGGCACGCCTTCACCCCGGCCCAGGCGGCCCGGCTGGGCGCCGCCACCGCCGTGCACTCCTGGGTGTTCAACGGCACCGCGCAGCGCCACGGTGGGCGCGGGACGGCGACCGAGCACCACGCGGCGTACCTCATCGAGCTCTCCAAGGCCTGGGCCCTCGACCCGCACCGCCCGGTGTGGCTCCAGGAGGTGGGCGCCCCGGCGCCGCTGATCCGGCCGGAGCACGCGGCGCGGTTCACCGAGGCCACCGTCACGAACGCGCTGGACTGCCCGGACCTGTGGGGCGTGACCTGGTGGTGCTCGCACGACGTGTCCCGCGAGCTCGCGGACTTCCCCGAGCTGGAGTACGGGCTCGGCCTGCTCACCAACGACCGCCGGACCAAACCGGCCGGCGCGGTCGTGGCCCGCGTCGCCCGGGAGTGGCGGGGCCGCGCGCACCGGCCGCCGGTGCGCTCGACCGCGCTGGCCGTGGACGCCGGCGGGGAGGACGAGGCTCCCGGCCGGTCCGTGTGTGCCCCGGGCGGCGCGTTCTTCGATGCGTGGGCCGCGCTGACGGCCCAGGGGGTGCGCCCCGCGGTGGTCCTGGCGGAGCGCGCAGGGGACCCGGCCCACCTGTCGGCGCGCGGCATCACCGAGGTGCTGCGCGTGCACGACGTGACCTGACCGATCCGATCCCTCGTGAGGAGCCCGCATGGCCGAGACCGACGAGACCGGCACGCCCGACGAGACCGGCACGTCCGACGAGAACCGCGCGCAGCGCGAAACCCACGTGGCCCGCATGACCCGCGAGACGCGAGAGCCGCACGAGCCCCGCGTCACCGACAGCGGCGTCGCACCACGTACTCCGGCCTCGCCCTTACGGCCGACCCGGCGCGCGGTGCTGGCCGCCGGGGCCGGGGCCGCAGCCCTGCTGGGCGCCGCGGGCCGGGCCCCGTGCGCGTCCGCCGCGCCGGGGCCCGCCCCCGCCCCGCCGACCCCGGCCGACCTGGCCCCGTACGCCTCGTACTGGTTCCCGGACTCCCTCCCGGCGGGGACCCCCGGCCCCGGGATCGTGTGGCGCTCGCTCCTGCGGTGGAGCCCGGAGAGCGATCCCGACCTGGCCCACAACACCGCGACCGTGCCCTTGGCGCAGCGGTTCACCCCGGTCCCGGCGAACCGGACCGCCCGCGCCGGCCAGGCCCGGATCGCCTCCCTCGTCTCCTTCGGGCCCACGGCCGGGAACCCGTCCCAGGGCTCCCCGACCGCGGACCATTACGCGCTCACGCACTGGGCGTACATCGACGAGCTCGTCTTCTGGGGCGGCTCGGCCGGCGAGGGCATCGTGCTCGCCCCGAACGCCCCCGTGGTCGACGCCGCCCACCGCAACGGGGTCCGGGTGCTGGGCAACGTGTTCCTGCCGCCCGTCGCCTACGGCGGCGACCTCCGGTGGACCCGCGACCTGGTGCAGCGGGACGCCCTCGGCCGCTTCCCGCTCGCGGACAAACTCGTCGACGTGGCGCGGACGTACGGCTTCGACGGCTGGTTCGTGAACGCCGAGACGGACGGCGGAGACAGCGCGCTCGCGGCGCGGATGCGGGAGTTCCTGCGTGCCCTGCGGACCGCGGGCGAGCCGTACGGGCTGCGCATCACCTGGTACGACGCCATGAACACCACCGGCCGAGTGGGCTGGCAGGGCGCCCTCAACCCGCTCAACCAGGAGTTCTTCGAGGACCGGGCCGGGAAGGTCGCGGACACGGTGTTCGTGGACTTCCGCTGGACCGCGCAGACCCTGGCCGCGTCGGGAGCGCTCGCCGAGCGGCTGGGCCGCTCCCGCCACGAGCTGTGGGCGGCCGTGGACACGGAGTCCCGCGGCTGGGACTCCCCCGTCCCCTGGGACGCGATCGTCCCGCGCGACCGCGAGCACGTCGTCAGCTACGGCTTCTACCGGCCCGAGTGGACCCGCAACCACCTCGCCGACCGCTCCCCCGGTGCGTTCCACCTCGCCGACGACCGGTTCTGGACGGGCGAGTCCCTGGACCCCGCCCATCCCGCACCCGAGTCAGAGTCCGGACCCGGGGCCGGGTCCGGGGCCGGCTGGCGGGCCCCGGCCACGGCCGTCGCCGACCGGTCCACGGTCACCGGGCTCCCCTTCGCCTGCTCGTTCAACACCGGGCACGGGCTGCGCTGGTACGAGAACGGCAGGGCCGTCTCCGACACGCCCTGGAACCACCTCGGGCTCCAGGACCGGCTCCCGGGCCGCCGCTGGGCGGTGGACACCGCCGGCGAACGCCCCTGCGTCACCCTGGACTTCGCGGACGCCTGGCGGGGCGGCTCCAGCCTGCTGGTCACGGGCGCCTTGACCGCTCCGGCCGTCGTCGGGCTGCACTCCACGCGGCTGCCGCTGACCCGCGCGAGCGTCCTGGAGCTGGTGCACTCCGGCGGGTCGGGACCGGTGGCGGTGGAGGTCGGCGTGGCCACCCGCGAGCCCGCCGCCCCCGGCGAGCCGGTCCCGTACACGTGGCTGCCCACCGGGAGCACGTCCCGCGGGCAGGGCTGGCGCACGGCGCGGGCCGGGCTCGGATCGCTGGCGGGGAGCACCGCGTACGCGCTGGCGGTGCGGATCACCGCGCTCGACACGGTGCCGGTGGTGTGGCGGCTCGGCGCCCTGGCGGTCCACGACGCGCCCCGCGCCCGGCGGCCGGCCCCGCCCACCGCGCCGAGGGTCGACGCCGCGGCCCGGCAGGACGGCAACGCCCGGCTGCGTCTGTCCTGGCGCGCCGCGGCCGGCGGGGAACCCCGGCCGCGCCACTACGAGGTGTGGCGCGTCTTGCCCGACGGCACCCGCCGCTTCCTCGGCGGCACCTGCGGCACCGCCCTCTACCTTCCGGCCGTCCCGCGGGCCGGCCGGGAGCGCGCGGCCGTCTTCGAGGTCCGGGCCGTGGACGAGCTGTACGCGGCCTCGGCTCCGGCCCGTACCGCCCTCGGCTGGTAGCGGCTCAGGAGCCGTGGGGGCCGGTGCGCGGCACGGACACGGTGACCCGCAGCCCGTGCGGCGGGTTCGTCCCGTACGAGAGGGACCCGCCGCCCGCGGCGAGCAGCGCGCGGGAGATCGACAGGCCGAGCCCGGAGCCCTTGATGTTCTGGTGGCGGCCGCTGCGCCAGAAGCGGTCGCCGACGCGGAGCAGCTCCTCCTCGGTGAGGCCGGGGCCGCGGTCGGCGACGACCACGCGGGCGACGCGCCCCTCGGCGGCGACCGACACCTCGACCTCCTCACCCTCAGGGGTGAACTTGAGGGCGTTGTCGATGACGGCGTCGAGCGCGCTGGACAGGGCGATGGGGTCGGCCCAGCCGGTGACCGCGGACCGGCCCGTCTCGGTGATCCGTACGCCCTTCTCCTCGGCGTACGGGCGCCAGGCGGCGACCCGCTCCGCCGCGAGTGCCCCGATGTCGGTGAGGCTGATCTCGGCGGAGGCGTGCTCGGCCAGCGCCAGGTCCAGGAGGTCGTCCAGCACCTGGGTCAGGCGTTTGCCCTCGGTGCGTACGGAGGCGATCTCCTCGTTCCCCTCGGGCAGTTCGAGGGCGAGCAGCTCGATCCGCAGGAGCAGTGCCGCGAGCGGGTTGCGCAGCTGGTGGGAGGCGTCGGCGACGAACGCCCGCTGCTGCTCCAGTACCTCTTCGACGTTGTCGGCCATCTCGTTGAACGAGCGGGCCAGGCGTTGGAGTTCCGGGGGTCCGCCCGCGGCCGCGACGCGCGAGTTCATGCGTCCGGTGGCGATGCCGTGGGCGGCCGCGTCCAGGGTCTGCACGGGTTTGAGCACCCAGCTGGTGAGCCGCAGGGCTGCGCCGAAGGCGACCAGCATGGCGGCGGCGAGCCCGCCCGCGATGAGCAGCCAGCCCTGCAGGATCCGGCCGCGCATCAGGTCGGTCGGCGAGTCGGTGGCGACGACCGCGACGACGTCGCCGTCGAGGACGACCGGGGAGACGACGAGCAGTCGGCCGTGGGTCTGCCAGGGCCACACCTGCGGCGGGTCGTGGCTGCGCCGGCCGGCGAGGGCCTCCTCGAAGGCACGGCGGCCCTCGCCGGATTCGGGGAGCTGCCACCAGCTGGGCGAGCGGGCCATGTCGTTGTCGTCGCGGTAGAAGATGCCGACGCGGATGCCGTACAGCTCCTGGTAGCGGGCGAGTTCGAGCTGAAGGGTCTCGCGGCGCGCGTCGGCGCCGGTGGATCCGGAGCCCTGGGCGTCGATGACGAGCTGGGCGAGGGCGGCGAAGCGGGCACTGTCGTCGATGCGGTCGACCACCACCCGCTGCTGCTGTCCGGCGGCCAGGCTCACCGCGAGCGGGAAGCCCAGCGCGAGCAGCGTGCCCGCCATCAGGATGACGAGCAGCGGGAGCAATCGGGCGCGCACGGCAGCAGACCCCTAGGGGGCGGTCGGGGCGGACGGGGCGGTCGGCGAGGGCGGCGAGGTCGGGGCGGTCGGCGAGGTCGGCGTGACGAGCCGGTAGCCCACCCCGCGGACGGTTTCGATGAGGGCGGGCATGCGCAGCTTGGAGCGCAGCGAGGCGACGTGGACCTCCAGGGTGCGCCCGGTCCCCTCCCAGCTGGTGCGCCACACCTCGCTGATGATCTGTTCGCGGCGGAAGACGACACCCGGCCGCTGCGCGAGCAGGGCCAGCAGGTCGAACTCCTTGCGGGTGAGTGGTACGTCCGCGCCGTCCACGCTGACCCGGCGGTTGGGCAGCTCGATGCTGACGGGACCGAGCCGGACCGTGGCGGGCGTACCGGTCCCGGTGGCGGCGGCCTCCTCGGAGGCGCCGGTGCGGCGGGCGACGGCGTGGATGCGGGCGAGGAGCTCGCCGGTGTCGTAGGGCTTGACGACGTAGTCGTCGGCGCCCATGTTCAGCCCGTGGATGCGGGAGCGTACGTCGGCGCGCGCGGTGACCATGATGACGGGGGTGGCGGTGCGCTTGCGGATCTTGCCGCACACCTCGTACCCGTCCTGGTCGGGCAGACCGAGGTCGAGCAGGATCACCCCGTAGGGAGAGGCGCCGGGCGGGGCGCCGGCGGGCAGCAGCGCCTGCAGGGCTTCCTCGCCGTTGCGGGCGTGGGTGACCTGGAAGCCGTGCCGGGCGAGGATCGCGGACAGGGCGGCGGCGACGTGATCGTCGTCCTCGACGAGCAGCAGTCTCATGTCGTCCCCCTCTCCTTCTTCTCACTCACGGGCTTCCCGGGGCATGGTCACACGGATGGCCGCGAGGTGGCCATCCTGCATACACGCCGATGCGGAGTCCCACGTCAAGGGGGTTCCGTCGCGGCGCGCCTTCCGTTACGCACCCGGTACGCGCCGCATTCGGCCACGCAGGTGTCGCGCACGGAGCGTATCCGGGGGAAGCCGGATCGTTATGCTCAATTCTCCCTCAGATGTGATGACGTTGTGGACGTCACGTCACTACTGTCCTCCCAACCGAGGAGGACGGAGCAAGAAGCCGATGAGCGGAGTATCAGTGACCAAGGACGTGCAGGACGCGGCCGGTGCCGCGGACGACCTGGTCGTACTGAGCAACGTCAACAAGCACTTCGGCGCGCTGCACGTGCTTCAGGACATCGATCTGAGCATTGCCCGCGGTGAGGTAGTCGTCGTGATCGGTCCCTCGGGATCGGGCAAGTCCACGCTGTGCCGGACGATCAACCGTCTGGAGACCATCGACTCGGGCACCATCACGCTCGACGGCAAGGAACTGCCCTCCGAGGGCAAGGAGCTGGCCCGGCTGCGCGCCGACGTCGGCATGGTCTTCCAGTCGTTCAACCTCTTCGCGCACAAGACGGTGCTGGAGAACGTCATGCTGGGCCAGCTCAAGGTCCGCAAGACCGACAAGGCCGCGGCGCACGAGAAGGCGGTGGCCCTGCTGGACCGGGTGGGCGTCGGCTCGCAGGCCGACAAGTACCCGGCGCAGCTCTCCGGCGGCCAGCAGCAGCGCGTGGCGATCGCCCGGGCGCTGGCCATGGAGCCGAAGGTCATGCTGTTCGACGAGCCGACCTCGGCTCTCGACCCGGAGATGATCAACGAGGTGCTGGAGGTCATGCAGCAGCTCGCCCGGGAGGGGATGACCATGGTGGTCGTCACGCACGAGATGGGCTTCGCCCGCTCCGCGGCCAACCGGGTCGTCTTCATGGCCGACGGAAAGATCGTCGAAGAGGCCACGCCCGAGCAGTTCTTCAGCAACCCGCGCAGTGACCGCGCCAAGGACTTCCTGTCGAAGATCCTGCACCACTGAGGTTCTCGTCTGGTAGGCATCCGTATGCGGATCGCTGCCGGAACGATTCCTGTCGGCCGCGCGTACGCCGTAAGCGTCGCTCGTCGTTCAACAACGTCTCATCCGAGGGAAGTTCATCATGAAGATCTCCAAGGCCGCCGCGGCCGCGGCCGTCGCCGTCGCCCTGTCCCTGACCGCGACCGCCTGTGGCGGCAGCGAGAAGGACGCCGCCAGTGACGGCGGTGCGTCCGGTGGCGCGAAGGACAAGATCGTCGTCGGCATCAAGTACGACCAGCCCGGCCTGGGCCTGAAGACCCCGGACGGCAAGTTCACGGGCTTCGACGTCGACGTCGCGACCTACGTGGCCAAGGAGCTCGGCTACGAGCCGAACCAGATCGAGTTCAAGCAGGCTCCCAGCGCCGAGCGCGAGAACCTGATCTCGAACGGCGACGTGAAGTTCGTCGTCGCGACGTACTCGATCAACGACAAGCGCAAGGAGAAGGTCGACTTCGCCGGCCCGTACTTCCTCGCGCACCAGGACCTGCTGGTCCGCGCCGACGACACGAGCATCACCAAGGTCGAGGACCTGAACAAGAAGAAGCTCTGCTCGGTCACCGGCTCGACGTCGGCGCAGAACATCAAGAAGACCCTGGCCCCCGAGGCCGACCTGCTGCAGCAGGGTGGCTACTCCGAGTGCCTGACCGGCCTGGAGAACAAGGCCGTCGACGCCCTGACCACGGACAACTCGATCCTGGCCGGTTACGCCGCGCAGGAGAACAACAAGGGCAAGTTCAAGCTCGTCGGCCTGAGCATGAGCAACGAGAACTACGGCATCGGTCTGAAGAAGGGCGACAAGGAGCTCCAGACCAAGATCAACGCCGCGCTCAAGAAGATGGTCGAGGACGGCAGCTGGCAGAAGGCCGTGGACAAGAACCTCGGCCCGGCCAACTACAAGAACGAGCCTGCCCCGCAGATCACCGAAGGCAGCTGATTCATCGGTGAGGTGGGGCGCCCCCCCCCCGGGGGGGGGGGGGGGGCCCCCCCCCCGCCCCCCCGGGGGGGGGGGCGGGGCCCGGGGGGGGGTTTTTTTGTTTCGGGGCGGTCCCCGGGCGGGGGGGCC
>NZ_JBIAJH010000024.1:92834-135918 GCF_042871845.1 Streptomyces sp. NPDC005533
CAAACCCCCCGCCCCCCCCCAAAAACAACCCCCCCCCCCCCCCCCAACCCCCCGGGCGGGGGTGGGGGCGGGGGGGGGGGCCCCCCCCCCCCCCGGGGGGGGGGGGGGGCCCCACCTCACCGGCCATCCTGGGGAGAGCGCAGGGCATCGTGTTCGATTTTCTTGATTCCGGGCAGTACGACGTGCTCGGAGCCTTCTGGGTGACGGTTCAGCTCACCTTCTACTCGGCGGTCGGATCCCTGATCTGGGGCACCGTCCTGGCGGGGATGCGGGTCAGCCCCGTCCCGCTGCTGCGGGGCTTCGGCACCGCCTACGTCAACCTGGTGCGCAACACCCCGCTCACCTTGCTGATCATCGCCTGCTCGTTGGGCCTCAACCAGACGCTCGGCATCGCCCTCGGCGGCGAGACGTTCAAGGAGACCGGCTTCCGGCTCGCGGTCCTCGGACTGATCGCCTACACCGGCACCTTCGTCTGCGAGGCCCTGCGCTCCGGCATCAACACCGTGCCCGTGGGCCAGGCCGAGGCGGCCCGCGCGCTGGGACTGAGCTTCTTCCAGGTGCTCACCCTGATCGTGCTCCCCCAGGCCTTCCGGGCGGTCATCGCACCGCTCGCCAACGTACTGATCGCGCTCACCAAGAACACCACGGTGGCGGCGACCATCGGCGTGGCCGAGGCGGCCCTGCTGATGAAGGAAATGCTCGAGAACGAGGCGCAGGCGACCTTCGCGGTCTTCGCGGTCTTCGCCCTCGGTTTCGTCCTGCTGACCCTGCCCACCGGTCTTCTGCTGGGCTGGGTCGCCAAGCGAGTGGCGGTGAAGCGATGACCTCCGTGCTGTACGACACCCCCGGCCCCAAGGCCAAGGCGCGCAACTGGATCTACAGCGGGATCTTCGTCGTGATGTTCGGGCTCGTCATGTGGTGGGCGCTGTCCCTCATGGCGGAGAAGGGCCAGCTCGACGCCGACAAGTGGTCTCCCTTCGTCACCGACAGCCGGGTCTGGACCACGTACCTGCTCCCCGGCCTGACGGAGACCCTCAAGGCCGGCGCGCTCTCCATGCTGATCGCCCTCCCGCTCGGCGCGGTCCTGGGCATCGGCCGGCTGTCCGACCACGCCTGGGTGCGGGCGGCGGTCGGTACGTGGGTGGAGTTCTTCCGTGCCATCCCCGTCCTGATGCTGATGCTGTTCGGCAACGCGCTGATGGCGCCGCGGTTCCTGGACGTCCCGTCCGACACCCGGCCGTTCTGGGCCGTCGTCACGGGCCTGGTCCTGTACAACTCGGCCGTCATCGCCGAGATCGTCCGGGCCGGCGTGCTCTCCCTGCCCCGCGGCCAGACCGACGCGGCCAAGGCGATCGGCATGCGCAAGGGCCAGACCATGACCTACGTGCTGATCCCGCAGGCCGTCACGGCGATGCTGCCGGCCCTGGTCAGCCAGCTCGTGGTGATCCTCAAGGACACCGCGCTCGGTGGCGCCCTGCTCGGCTTCGCGGAACTGCTCTCCACGAACCGGCAGATCTCGGCCAACTACAGCAACACCATCGCGTCCCTCGTCGTGATCGCCCTGATCTACATCGTGGTGAACTTCGCCCTCACCACCTTCGCCTCCCAGCTGGAGGGCCGCCTGCGGAAGTCGCAGAAGGGCACCGGCGCCGTGCTCGGCGCGGAGGAGATCGACGACGCGGTCCCCGGCGCGAACACGGCGGCCGGAGCCTGACGCCGACGTCCGCTGCGGACGACCCCCCGGTCTGACATACGGTCAGTCAGAGTGCGTAGCCTGTGTGGTGCGGCGGAGCTCATCCGCCGCACCACACTGCGTTGTCCCGACGGGGGGCACTTGACGCAGGCACCTCGAGTGGGTTGCATACGTTCTGTGATCACATACCGGACATCGGGAGCCACAGCATGGACCCGGTGATCGTCGTCGGCGCCGGGCCCGTCGGGCTGTCCCTGTCCCTCGCCCTGGCCGGCCAGGGCGTGCCCTCCGTCGTACTCGACGAGGGTCCCGGCAAAGAGGAACCGCGCCCGGCCCGTACGGTCGTCCTGCACGCCGACACCGCGGCCATGGTGCACCGGCTGGGCTGTACGACGCTGCGCGACGAGGGGGCGTACTTCGCCGCCTGGCGCACCATGCGGCGCGGCCGTGACACCCAGCGGATCACCTTCGAGGACCACCCGGCGCCCCTGCACGTGCCGCAGCACGCGCTGACGCGCGGGCTGCGCGACGCCGCCGCGGCGCACCCGCTGGTCCAGCTGGTCACCGAGAGCCGGCTGGACGCCGTGGAACAGGACGGCCAGGGGGTCACCGCCCACACCCGGGGCGCCGAGACCACCTGGTGGCGCGGGAGCCACCTGGTCGGCTGCGACGGCGCCCGCTCCACCGTGCGCAAGCTGCTCGGCATCCGCTTCCCCGGCCGTACCGCCGTGGAGCGGCACGCCGTCGCCGCGTTGCGCACCGAACTCCCCTGGCCGGGCGAGGCCTTGCTGCACCGCAGCGCGCCGCGCGAGGTCACCTCCCGGCCGCTGCCGGACGGGGTGTGGCGGCTGGACTGGCTGCTGCCCGCCCGCGGGGAGCTGGTGACGCCCGACACGCTGGTGACCCTGATCCGGGACACCCTCGCGGTGTGGTGCGGCGGCAGCACTCCCCCGTACGACCTCATCGACACCGGGGTCCACACCCTCCACCACCGCCTCGCCCGGCGCTGGCGCGACGGCCGCGCCTTCCTCGCCGGCGACGCCGCGCACCTGCTGGGCGCGCTCGGCACCCAGGGGGTCGAGGAAGGGCTCCGGGACGCCGAGAACCTCGCGTGGAAGCTGTCCCTGGCCTGGCACCAGGGAGCCTCCGAGGCCCTCCTCGACAGCTACGAGGCCGAGCGGCGCACCGCCGTCGCCTCCCGGCTGCGCGCCGCCGACCAGGCGATGCCGACGCTGCGGACGAGCGGCGGGCTGCGCACCTACCTGCCCGGAGCCGCACGCTCCGCCGAAGCCCTCCTCACCGACGGCCACCTCGGGCGCGGGCCACTGGGCGCGGAGCCGACGTACGCCCCGCCGGTCGCCGTACGCGAGGTGCCGACGGCCACGGAACCGGGCGGACCGGTGGCGAACGTCCCGGTGACCGCACCCGACGGATCGACGGTGCCGCTGCGGGACCTGCTGGGGCAGGGGCGGCTGCTCGTCGTCCTGGTCGCCCCGGGCACCGGGGTCTGGGACCGGCGCCACTGGCTCGGCGCCGGGCTGATGCCCCGCCTCGCCGCGGCGGTGAGCGCCCTCCCGGTCCGTACCGACCTGCTGGTCGCGGACTCCTACCCGGGGGCGCCGGCCCACACCGTGCTGCTCGTACGGCCGGACGGGCACCTGGCGGCGACCTTCGCGGGGGTCCGCCCGGCCGAGCTGTACGAGGCGGCGGACGCGGTCCGGGCGGGCGCGCCCGCGTCCCGGTTGCCCGCCCCCTCGACGACACCGACCGTGGTGATCGATTGACCGCCCTCCCGGACTCGTGGTTCACTCGCCGAATGACCGGCAACGACGTACGCCTGTGGCGGAGGGTCCATATGGACCTGCTCCGCTACGCGGGCTGCGTGTGTCGCCCTTCCTGTTGATTCGCCCTTTCCTCCGCGCGCCCCGTGCCGTCCACCGGCCTGCGCGCACCTCCGCGAACCCAGGAACGGTCCCCCTTCATGTCTGCACCCGCGTCCACCGCACGCCCGTACGTCCCTGAGCCCGCGTCCGCGCCGGCCGGGGGCCCCACGGCCGCCGAACTCCTCGACTTCGCCCTCCGCACGGCGGCCGACCCCGCCGTGGTGGCCTCCCTGCCGCTCGACCCCGAGGGCCGCACCTGGGTCCGGCTGGACGGGCCGGGCGGCAGCGAGGCCTGGCTGATCGGCTGGCCGCCGGGCACCGGCACCGGCTGGCACGACCACGCCGACTCGCGGGGCGCGTTCGCCACCGCCCGGGGCCGGCTCACCGAACACTCGCTGGCCGTACGGCTGCCCTCGGAGGGCTGGCGCTCGCTGGAGCTGGCCCCCGACGTCGACCGCAGCCGCACGCTGGACGCGGGCACCGGGCGGGCCTTCCTCGAGCACCACGTGCACGAGGTCCTCAACGGGTCCCCGACCGAGCACGCGGTCTCGGTGCACGCGTACTACCCGCCGCTCCCGCTGATCCGGCGCTACAGCCGCAGCGGCCCGGTGCTCCACCTGGAGCACGTCGAGAGCCCGGCGGACTGGCAGTGAGCGCCCCCGTCGGCATCGACGAGCTGCTGGAACGGGTCCGCGCGGGCTACACCCGGGTCGGCGCGGAGGAGGCGTACGCCGCCTCCCGCGCCGGCGCGCTGCTGGTGGACATCCGCTACCAGGCCCTGCGCGAGCGCGACGGCCTGATCCCGGGGGCCCTGGTGGTCGAACGCAACGAACTGGAATGGCGCCTGGACCCCCGCGGCAGCCACCGCGCCCCCGAGGCCACCGGCCACGACCTCCAGGTGGTGGTGATCTGCAACGAGGGCTACGCCTCCAGCCTCGCCGCGGCTTCCCTCCACGCCCTGGGCCTCCACCGCGCGACCGACCTGGTCGGCGGCTTCCAGGCTTGGAAATCAGCCGGCCTCCCAACCACCCCATGACACGCCCCCGCCGGCGTGCCAGGCGATCTTCCAGGCCCGCCGGCGTGCGAGGCGTTCTTTCAGCCTCGCCGACGTTTGAGGCGCGGGGGCTCGGGGGCGGCGCCCCCGCAACGGCGCCGCAGCGGCAGGACGTCCGGGGGGCGAGGGCTAGCCCTTGGCCGTGGCCACGTCCACCGGAGCCACCCTCAACGCCACCCTCCCCGGGAGGGAAGTGGCCGCGAGGGCCAGCAGCCCCGCCACCCCCACCACCCCCGCGTACGCGACCGGCAGGACCGCCGGGGCCGCCACCCCCGTCATGCCGACGCTGAACGCGGTCAGTACGGCCAGCGCGATCCCCGACCCCAGCACCACCCCGATCAGGACCACCGCCAGTGCCTCCGCCCGGAGCATCCGCAGCACCTGGCGCCGCTTCGCCCCGGCCAGCCGCAGCATCGCGAACTCCCGGAAACGCTCGGCGGTCGACATCGCGAGCGTGTTCACCACCGCGATCGCGGTGAAGGCCAGGACCAGCCCCATCGCCAGCAGATTGATCTCCGCTCCGGCGGCCTGCCGCCGCGCCGGTGCCTCGTCCGCTTCCGCCGCGGACAGCACCCGCACCCCCGGGAACTCCCGTACCGCCGCGGCCAGCCGCTCCCGGCCGGCTTCCGGCCCCTGGCCCGGCTCCGCCGCCACCAGGACACTGCTCGCCAGCGCATTGTCCGCGTGCGCGGCCACCAGCCCGTGCGGCAGCGTCAGATCTCCGAAGCCCAGCCCGCGCGCGTACACGGCCGAGACCGTCAGCGTGACCGGGGTCCCGTCCCCCAGCGTCAGGCTCAGCGGGCTCCCGGGCTTCAAGCCGAGCTGGTCGGCGGCGAGTTCGCTCACCGCCGCGGCGCGGTCCCCGAACCCGTCCAGGCTGCCGGCCGTGACCCGGGGGTCCCAGGTCCGGGTCAGCCCGGCCGGGGTCACGCCCTGCGCGGCGTACTTCGCCAGCCCCACCCGTACCGACGTGTGCACGATCTCGGTGGCCGCCGTGACGCCGGGCGTCCGCCGGATCCGCTCGGCGGCCTCGTGCGTGATGCCGGGGCCCTGCGCGGCCAGCACCCAGTCGGCCCGGATCCCGTCCCGGGCCTGCGCGCGGGCGGCGTTCCCGAGCGTCGGGGTGACGAAGAGGACGGTGCAGGTCATGCCGACCAGCAGCGCGAGCGGGGTGACGGCGGAGGCCATCCGGGTGGCGTTCCCGCGGAGGTTGGCGGTGGCCAGGTGGCCGCCCGGACCGGTCAGCCGCAGCGGTCCGGCGAGCAGCGCGCCGGCGCCCCGTACGAGCAGCGGTCCGAGGAGCGAGACCGCCCCGGCCAGTACCACCACGGCCAGGAAGGTGACGGGGGTCGACGCCGGCTCGGTGCGCAGCGAGCCGAGTACGACGACGAGCACCGCCCCGCCGGCCAGCAGCAGCACGCCGAGCACGCTGCGGATCCAGCCGGGTCGGCCCCGCTCGACGGCGGCCTCGGCGAGCGCTTCGGCCGGGCGGATCCGGGCGATGCGCCGCCCGGTGATCCGCGCGGCGGCCCAGGCTCCGAGCAGGCTGGCCCCGACGGCCGCGCACATCGGGAAGACGCCGGCGGTGCGCTCCAAGGTGACGGGGACGACTCCGGCGTCGACGAACCGGCCGTGCAGCCAGGCGGCGAGCGGCAGCCCGGCGAACGCGCCGGTGACGCCGGCGGCCAGCCCGACGAGCAGCGCCTCCCGCCCGATCATCCGGCGCAGCTGCGCGGGGGTGGCGGCGACGGCCCGCAGCAGGGCGAGTTCGCGGTGGCGCTGCTGGACGGAGAGGGCGAAGGTGCCGACGACCACGAGGATCGCGACGAGCAGTGAGGTGCCGCCCATCGCGCCGCCCATGGAGACCAGCGTGAGGCGGGCGCCGGCGGCGTCGAGGAATTCCACCGGTCCGCGCTCGTCCCCGGTACTGACCTGCGCCGTGGTGTCCTTCAGTGCCCGGGCGACGCGGCCGGCGAGTTCACGGGCGTCGACGCCCGGCGCGGGCAGCACCCCGATGGCGCTGACCTGCCCGGGGCGGGCGGCCAGCCGCCGGGCCTCGTCGTCGCCGAAGAAGAGCGCGCTCTGCTGGGCGAGGTCGCCGCGGGGTGTGGTCGCGATCCCCGTGACCTGGTACGTCCTGGGCTCGCCGGTGGACTGGACGGTGAGTTCGGAGCCGGGCTTCAGCCCCGCGCGGGCGGCCAGCGCGCGGTCGACGACGACCTCGCCGCCGCTCCGGGGTTCACGGCCGTCGGTGATCGTGAAGGGGGTCAGCGCGGCCGAGGTCCAGGCGTGTCCGTACGAGGGCTTCGGCTCGCCGGGGGCCTTGACCAGCGGGACGGCCTGGAACGTGAGCTCGGGCACGGCCCGCTCGACGCCGGGCACGGCACGGACCGCGTCCACGGTGGTGCCGGGGAGCCAGGCCCGCTCGGCGACCGGCTTGGCCTTGTGCTTGGTCTTGGCCTTCTTCCCCTCGCCCTTCTTCTTGACCGTGGTCTCGTGGACGTTCTGGTCGGCGGAGACGAGGACCGGGGCGGACGCGTAGCGCTCGGTGCCGATCCTTCCGCGGAGTCCCGTTTCCAGGAGGGTTCCGCAGGCGGTGACGAGGGCGGCCGCGCACAGGAGGGCGACGAAGGCGCCGAGGAAGCCGGCCTTGCGGTCCCGGAGGGTCTGAAGGGCGTAACGCAGCATCATGCCGTCAACTCTGCTGGCGGGCGCGGCTCCTGACACTGGCGCACCCCGGCATCCGTGCCCGGGGGCTACCCCCACCCCGGGCCCGGCGGTTCACTCCCCTGGGTACCCGAGGTCGTCGGCGTCCTCGCCCTCCGCCTCCAGCGCACGCCGGACCACCCGCAGGGCCATGCCCTCCGGGTATCCCTTGCGGCCGAGCATGCCGGCGAGGCGGCGGATCCGCTTGTCGCGCTCCAGGCCCCGGGTGGCGCGGAGCTTGCGCTCCACGAGCTCCCGGGCGGTCTCCTCCTCCTGCTCGGAGTCGAGCAGCTCCAGGGCCTCTTCCACGAGGGTGGCGTGCACCCCCTTGGTCCGGAGCTCCTGGGCGAGCGCCCGGCGGGCCAGGCCCCGGCCGCGGTGCCGGGACTCGACCCAGGCTCCGGCGAAGGCGGCGTCGTCGATCAGGCCCACCTCCTCGTACCGGGAGAGGACCTGCTGCGACACCTCCTCGGGAATGCCCCGCTTGTGCAGGGCGTCCGCGAGCTGGCGCCGGGTGCGCGGGCTCCCCGTGAGCAGGCGCAGGCAGATCGCCCGCGCCTGCTCCTCGGGGCTCTGGGGCGGCAGTTCCTGGCGGTCCTCACGACCGCGCCTGCTCCTGCCGCCCCCTTCCTGCTCCCGCACGGGTCAGCTCTTGGCCACGGCGGCCTTGGCCGTCGTCTTGGCCTTCGACGCGGGGGCGGGCACGGCCGTGGCCTCGGCGGGCGCGGCGGCACCGGCGTCGGTGGTCGCGGCGGCGTCCTTGCGGACACCCACGCCCAGCTTCTCCTTGATCTTCCGCTCGATCTCGTTGGCGAGGTCGGGGTTGTCCTTCAGGAAGTTGCGGGCGTTCTCCTTGCCCTGGCCGAGCTGGTCGCCCTCGTACGTGTACCAGGCACCGGCCTTGCGCACGAAGCCGTGCTCCACGCCCATGTCGATCAGTCCGCCCTCGCGGCTGATGCCCTGGCCGTAGAGGATGTCGAACTCGGCCTGCTTGAACGGGGGCGCGACCTTGTTCTTGACGACCTTGACGCGGGTGCGGTTGCCGACCGCGTCGGTGCCGTCCTTCAGCGTCTCGATGCGCCGGATGTCGAGGCGCACGGAGGCGTAGAACTTCAGCGCGCGGCCACCGGTGGTGGTCTCCGGCGAGCCGAACATCACACCGATCTTCTCGCGAAGCTGGTTGATGAAGATCGCGGTGGTCTTGGACTGGTTGAGCGCACCGGTGATCTTCCGGAGGGCCTGGCTCATCAGTCGGGCCTGGAGACCCACGTGCGAGTCGCCCATCTCGCCCTCGATCTCCGCGCGCGGCACCAGGGCCGCCACGGAGTCGATGACGATCAGGTCGAGGGCACCGGAGCGGACCAGCATGTCCACGATCTCCAGCGCCTGCTCGCCGGTGTCCGGCTGCGACAGGATGAGGTTGTCGGTGTCGACGCCGAGGGCCTTCGCGTACTCGGGGTCGAGCGCGTGCTCGGCGTCCACGAAGGCGACGGTGCCGCCGGCCTTCTGCGCGTTGGCCACGGCGTGCAGGGTCAGGGTCGTCTTACCGGAGGACTCCGGCCCGTACACCTCGATCACGCGGCCGCGGGGCAGCCCGCCGACGCCGAGCGCGATGTCCAGCGCGGTCGACCCGGTGGGGATGACCTCGATGGGGTCGTTCGGCTTGTCGCCGAGGCGCATGACCGCACCCTTGCCGAATTGCCGTTCAATCTGTGCGAGCGCGGCGTCGAGAGCCTTCTCGCGGTCGGTGCCTGCCATGGGTTCCACCCGGTTTGCTTGAGTCGATCGCTTCACGCCATTGACGCTAATGCCTGCCACTGACAATGCGCCTCCACGACCGGTTCGGCTGTGGATAACTCATCAGAATGGATGTTCGATTTCCCTGTCAAGCGCACCACGCCCACCGGCACCGACCTGCGGCTGCCGGCTACCGACTACCGGCTGAGCGACCTGAGGGCCGCCGCGTCGTACGGCTTCAGCTCGTCGAAGCGGTTGCCGAGGACCTTCGCCGCCCACTGCGGGTCCTGGAGCAGCGCCCGGCCGACGGCGACCATGTCGAACTCGTCGCGCTCCATGCGGTCCAGGAGGTTGTCGAGGTCGCCGAGCGCAGCGCCCTCGCCGGCGAAGGCGCGGAGGAAGTCGCCGTCGAGGCCGACCGAGCCGACGGTGATGGTCGGCCGGTCGGTGAGCTTCTTGGTCCAGCCCGCCAGGTTCAGGTCCGAGCCCTCGAACTCCGGGAGCCAGTAGCGCCGGGTGGAGGCGTGGAACACGTCGACGCCCGCCGCCGCCAGCGGGGCCAGGATCGCCTCCAGCTCCTGCGGGGTCTGCGCGAGCCGGGCGTCGTAGGCCTCCTGCTTCCACTGCGAGTAGCGGAAGATCACCGGGAAGTCGGCCGGGACGCGCTCGCGGACCGCGGCCACGATCTCCGCGGCGAACCTGGTACGGGCCACCGCGTCGCCGCCGTAGGCGTCGGTGCGGCGGTTGGTCCGCTCCCACAGGAACTGGTCGAGCAGGTATCCGTGGGCGCCGTGCAGCTCGACGCCGTCGAAGCCGATCCGCTCGGCCTCCGCGGCGGCGTCGGCGAACGCGCCGATGACGTCGTCGAGGTCGGCGCGGGTCATCGCCTTGCCGGTCCCCTCCGTGCCGTCGACGCGGATGCCGGAGGGGCCGACGGCGGGGGCGTCGGCATAGGGCGCCTCACCCTGCTTGCGCACCATGCCTATGTGCCACAGCTGGGGCACGATCGTGCCGCCCGCCTCGTGCACGGCGGCGGCGACCTTCTCCCACCCCGCCAGCTGGTCCTCGCCGTGGAACCGCGGCACCCGGTCGCTCTGCCCGGCGGAGTCGTGACCGACGTACGTGCCCTCGGTGACGATCAGGCCCACGCCCGCGGCGGCCCGGCTGGCGTAGTACGCCCGCACGTCCTCGCCGGGCACGCCGTCGGGGGAGAACATCCGCGTCATCGGTGCCATCGCGATGCGGTTGGGGACGGTCAGGCCGTTCAGCCGGACGGGCCGGGACAGGATCTCGGCCGCGCGGGAGGCGGTGGACGTGGTGACGGTCATGCGGGTCCTCCGGATTGAGACGGTGGCTCGTCGAATGACAACGAGAAGTGCATAATACACATGCTATGTATCATGCATATTGCCGCCGCCGGCCGGTCGCCGGGTCCAGCGGTCCGGGGGTCCGCGATAATGGAGCGCCGGAGGGAGCGGGAGGCGCAGTGCTGGAGAAACTGGAGCGGGAGCTGATGCTGCTCTCGCGGCACCAGGTGCTCGCCCGCCGCGAGCGCGACCCCGAGCGCCTGGAGCGGTCGGCTTACCTGCTGCTCAGCCGGATCGACACACAAGGTCCCATGTCCATAGGGCAGCTGGCGGAGGCCTTCGGGCTCGACACCTCGACCGTGAACCGTCAGACGGCCGCGCTGCTGCGCTGCGGACTGGCCGAGCGCGTGGCGGACCCGGACGGCGGCATGGCCCGCAAGCTGCGCATCACGGTCGAAGGCGGCCGCCGGCTCGCCGAGGACCGCGAGGTCAACCGCTCCTGCCTGGCCCGCGTGGTCGCCGACTGGTCCCCCGAGGAGGTACGGGAGCTGGCGGACGCGCTGGTCCGCCTCAACCGCAGCGCCGAGGCCGTCGAGGGACGGTACTGGCCGCGCGCGGAGGAAGACGGCGGCGATGAGGCGTGCTCAGCGCCGTGAAAGGCTGAGGCATGACCGCCCTCGACAGCCCGCGGCACTGGAGGTGCTGCGCGGCGAGCTGGACGGTCGAAGACCGAAGGGGCTGACCCACCGAAACCCCCGCCCGTCACCGGTCGGTGATCAGCTGACGGCCTGCTTGACCAGCGCCGCGATCCGCTCCTCCACCTCGGCCGTCACCTCGGTCAGGGCGAAGCCGGCCGCCCACATCGTGCCTTCGTCCAGCTTGGCCAGGTCACTGAAGCCGAGGGTCGCGTAGCGCGCCTTGAACTTCTCCGCGCTCTGGAAGAAACAGACGACCTTGCCGTCCAGGGCGTAGGAGGGCATGCCGTACCAGAGCTTCGGCGCGAGGACCGGGGCGCTGGCCGTGACGACGGCGTGCACGCGCTCGGCCATGATCCGGTCCGAGTCCTGCATCTCGGCGATCTTCGCGAGGACGTCCCGCTCCGCCTCCGCCGCCTTGTCCGCGCGCGAGCCGCGGCGCGCGGCCGTCTTCAGCTCTCGGGCGTGGTCCTTCATCGCGGCCCGTTCCTCGGCCGTGAATCCCTCGTGCGTGCTGCCACGGTTCTCGCTCATGACGGATCTCCCCCTTGAGGTTCTCGATGCGCGCGCCTTGGGAGAGACCTTAAGCCCGCCCACTGACACCGACACGGCCGATGTCGAGGCGCCACGATCCGCGCGCGGCCGGCCGCCGACCACCGAAAGCGCGAGAAGCCCGACTGACAACCCAGGGTTGACGCTCGCTCGACTGTCAACCTAGGGTTGCACTCATGACGAACCCTCCCGTGGAACCCGTTCGCATGACCCATCCGGTCCGCCTCGACGACTTGATCGAGGCCATCAACAAGGTCCACACGGACCCCCTGGAGCAGCTCAGCGGCGCCGTCGTCGCCGCCGAGGCGCTCGGGGACGTCGCGGACCACCTCATCGGCCACTTCGTCGACCAGGCCCGCCGCTCCGGCGCCTCCTGGACCGACATCGGCCGCAGCATGGGCGTCACCCGGCAGGCGGCCCAGAAGCGCTTCGTACCCAAGGCGGACAAGGAGGGTGCCCCCGCGCTCGACCCGAACGCGGGCTTCGGCCGCTTCACCGCCCGCGCCCGCAACGTCGTGGTGACCGCGCAGAACGAGGCCCGCGCCGCCGGCGGCACCGAGATCCGCACCGACCACCTGGTCCTGGGCCTGCTGGCCGAGCCCGAGAGCTTCGCGGGGCTCGCCCTGGACGCCCAGGGGGTCGCGCCGGACGACGTACGCGCCGCCGTGGCCGCCGTACTGCCGCCTCCCCAGGCGGAGGTCCCCGACCTCATCCCCTTCGACGCGTCCGCGAAGAAGGCCCTGGAGCTCACCTTCCGGGAGGCCCTGCGCCTGGGCCACGACTACGTCGGCACCGAGCACATCCTGCTCGCGCTGCTGGAGCTGGAGAACGGCGAGGGCCCGCTGAGCGGCCTCGGCGTGCGCAAGGCGGCCGCCGAGGCGACCGTCATCGAAGCCGTGGAAAGCGCACTCGGCGCCGCCGGGGACGCGCCGTAGAGGAGTCCGCCGCCTCCGTGAGCGCGTAGCGCTTCACGTACGCGCCGAGGAAGGCCTGCAGCGTGGCGACGGCCGGGATCGCGATGAGCGCCCCGACCGCGCCCAGCAGGGCGGTTCCCGCGATGACCGATCCGAAGGCGACCGCCGGATGGATGTCCACGGTCCTGGAGGTCAGCTTGGGCTGCAGCATGTAGTTCTCGAACTGCTGGTACACCACCACGAAACCGAGGACGTACAGCGCGTACCAGGGGTCGACGGTGAAGGCGATCAGGACCGGCAGCGCACCCGCGAGGTAGGTGCCGATGGTGGGGACGAACTGGGAGACCAGCCCGACCCACATCGCGAGGGCGGGCGCGTACGGCACCCCGAGGACCGCCAGCACGATGTAGGTGGCGACGCCGGAGATCAACGCCATCAGCCCGCGCGAGTAGAGGTAGCCGCCCGTCTTGGCGACGGCGATCTCCCAGGCGCGCAGCACCTCGGCCTGCTTGGCGGGCGGCAGTACGGAGCACAGGGCGCGCCGCAGCCGCGGCCCGTCGGCGGCGAAGTAGAAGGAGAACAGTCCGATCGTCAGCAGCTTGAAGAGTCCGCCGAGCACCGTGGCGGAGACGTCGAGCACGCCGGACGCGCTGTTCTGCACGTACTTGCGCAGCCAGTCGGAGCGCAGCACGCTCTCCTGGATCTCGAGCCGGGACAGATCGGTGTGGAAGGTGGAGTTGATCGCCTTGATCACCGAGTCGAGATAGCCGGGGAAGCCCTCGACCATGGCGACGATCTGACCGGCGAGCAGCGAGCCGAGCAGCGCGAGGAAGCCGGCGGTCACGATGAGGACCGCGAGGAAGGTCACGAAGGTGGCGAGCCCGCGGCGCATGCCGCGGGCCGCCATCCCGGACACCGCCGGTTCGACCGCGAGCGCGAGGAAGAACGCGATCAGGATGTTGACGAGCAGCCCGGTGAGCTGGTGGAAGGCCCAGCTGCCGAGCTGGAAGCAGGCGACGAGGGCCAGGACGAGGATCACGGCGCGCGGCAGCCAGCGCGGCATCCGTGCCTCCGCCCATCCGGGGGCGGCGGGGGCCGCTCCGGCCGGGGGGAGGCCCGCCCCGCCGGATCCGGCCTGCGGGACGGGGCCGCCGGGGGCTACCGGCCGTCGGGAGCCGTCAGGGCCTTCACCGGCGTTTCCGGCGCTCGCACCGCCCGGCCCCGGGGCGGCGTCGGCACTCTGGTCGTCGGTCGTCGTCTCATCACTGGCTGCCACGCCACCAAGTCTGGCCCACCGGCCGCCCGAACCCCGACGTGGTGCGCTTGCGGCGTCAGCGCAGCGAGGCCGGCACGTCCATCGCCGAACACACGGCACGCCACACGTCCTTGGCCTCCCAGCCCGCGTCCAGCGCCTGGTGGACGGTCCGCCCGCCCAGTTCGGTCATGACGTGGTCCCGCGCGAAGGAGTCGGCGTAGCCCGCGCCGAAGTGCTCGGCCATCCGCTCCCAGAAAATCGTCAACCGCATGCCCCCAGTATCCCGCCCCGGGAGAGTGCACCGCCCGCGTTCGCCCCTCCCGGCCGCACCGCCTCGTCCTAGGTTGCACGCATGCCCGGAGACGAAGCTTCCTCGCAGACGTCGCAGACGCCGCCGAACGCGCAGAGCCCGCAGAGCCCGCTGGACCGCGCCGAGCAGTTCATCTGGCTCACGGCCCGCGTGCTGGAGCAGCGGCGGTTCGCGTACCACTTCCTGGGTGGGGACGCCGACCCGGTGGACACCGCCCTCGGCTCCTACCTCAACGGCGACGGCGGCTACGGTCACGCCCTCGATCCGGATCTGCGCGGTCCGCTCAGCCAGCCCCTGCACACGGCGCACGCCCTGCGCGTGCTGGACAGCCTGGGCCGCTGCGCCGGGCAGCGCATCGAGCGGCTGTGCCGCCACCTGACCGGGGTCTCCACCCCGGACGGCGCGCTCCCGGTGGTCTCCCCGGCGCCGCGGTCCTACCCGGCGGCCCCGTACCACCCCACCTACGACGCCCCGCCGGGCGAGCTGCTGACCACGGGCCCGGTCGTCGGCCTGCTGCACCGCAACCGCGTCTGGCACGCCTGGCTCTTCCGGGCCACCGACTTCTGCTGGGACCGGGTGGAGGGCCTGCGCCACTCGCATCCGTACGAGGTCCAGAGCGCGGTGGCCTTCCTGGACGGGGTTCCGGACCGGGCGCGCGCCGCGGCGGCCGCGGACCGGCTGGGCCGGCTGGTGCGCGAGCACCGGCTCGTGGTGCTGGACCCGCGGCGGCGGCCGGAGTACCCGCCGGCTCCGGGCTACGCGCCGGGCGAGCAGCTGTTCCCGCACGACTTCGCGCGTCGCCCCGAGTCGCTGGCCCGCGGCTGGTTCACGGACGAGGAGATGCGCCGCTCGCTGGACTTCCTGACCGCCGCCCAGCAGGTGGACGGCGGCTGGCCGGTCCGCCGCGAGGCCTGGGCGCCGGGGAGCTCGCTGGAGCGGCGGCCGATCGCCACGCTGGAGGCGCTGCTGACCCTGCGGGCGTACGGGCGCCTGCCGGACGGGATCAGCCGCCCAGGGCCCGTACCCCCGCGGTGACGAGGACGGCGGCCGCGACCACGACCAGGAACGGAGCCCGCAGCAGCAGCGCCAGCCCGGCGGCGGCGAGCCCGGCGGCACGGGCGTCGACGACGAGGGCGGACCCGGTGCTGAAGGTCTGCTGGGCGGTGAGCGCGGCGAGCAGCGCGACCGGCAGCAGGGCGGCCAGTCGGCGCACCGTCGGCCGCTCCAGGGCCCCGGCGGGGACGAGCAGCCCGGCGAGCTTGACGGCGTAGCAGCCGACGACGGTGAGGCCGATGGCGATCCAGACGTTCACGGCCGGCGTCCCTTCATCCACAGCACGGCGGGGGCGGCCAGGGCCGCGATCAGTACGGGCACCCCGGCGGGCAGCACGGGCAGGAAGCCGAGCCCGAGCACGAGCGCCAGGGCGGCGACGGCCCGTTCGGTGGCGGTCTTCAGCATCGGCGCGAGCAGGGCCAGGAACACGGCGGGCCCGGCGGCGTCCAGCCCCCACGCCTTGGTGTCCCCGATGGCCTCGGCGCCGAGCGCGCCGAGCAGGGTGGTCAGGTTCCAGAGCGCGTACAGGCTGAGGCCGGTGACGGTGAAGCCGAGCCGGGCCGACCTCCGGTCGGGCTGGGCCAGCGCCACGGCGGTGGTCTCGTCGATCACCCAGTGGGCGGCGAAGGGCCGCACGGCGCGGGGCAGGGCGAGCAGCTGCGACAGCCGCAGCCCGTAGAAGGCGTTGCGGGTCCCGAGGAAGAAGGCCCCGGCGGCGGCGGTGAACGGGTTCCCGCCCGCGGCCAGCGCTCCGACGAGGGCGAACTGCGAGGCGCCGGTGAAGACGAGCAGGCTCAGCACGCACGCCTGGAGGGTGCTGATGCCCGCCCCCGCGGCCGTCACCCCGAAGGCGAACCCGGACAGGCCGACGGCCACCCCGACCCCGAGCGCGTCCCGGATGACGGCGGCCCGCGGCCGCTCGTCGGGCCTCGGCGTCTCTCGTATCTCTGGCTCTGTGACCAGCTGCTTCTCTCCCACGACCCGAAACTACGCGGGGGGCGCCGGGTGGGTCTTGTACGTTCTTGCGCGCCCCCGTCGGCCGTGTTCCGGCCCGGCCGGCAGGGTTCGGGGCAGGCGGCAGGTGGCGGGGGCTAGCCGGCCCGCCCCCGCCGGTAGGCGCCCGGCGGGACCCCCACGATGCGGGTGAAGTGCCGGTTCAGGTGAGGCTGGTCGGTGAAGCCGACGGTGACGGCCGCCTCCGCGGGCGGGGTGCCCGTGTCGAGCAGCCGGCGGGCCCGGCGGACCCGGGCGTCGGTCAGCCAGGTGTGCGGCGGCATCCCGTACTGCTCGCGGAAGGCCCGCAGCAGCGCGAAGGGGCTGGTCCCCAGGTCCGCCGCCAGCTGTTCCAGCGACGGCGGGTCGGCCATCCGCTCCGCCAGCACCGCCCGGGCCCGTTCGGCGTCGGCGGCGCCCGCGCGCCGTACCGTACGGGCCGGCAGCGGGCCCGCGTGCCGGGTCAGCATCCGTGCCACGACTCCCCGCAGCAGCGTGTCGGCGGCCAGCGCGTTCCCCGCCTCGGCGGCCCGGTGCACCTCGGTGATCGTCCGCGAGCCGTGCGGGTCGGTGACCACGTCGGCCGTGAAACCGGGGGTGCCGCGCAGGGTGCCGATCTCGTCGGCGACCTCGGTGATCAGCTCGCGGGAGGGGTAGAGGGTGGCGTAGGCCCAGCCTTCGGGCACCCCGGCGCGCGCGGTGTGCGGCACCTCGGGGTTGATCAGGACCACGCTGCCCGGTCCGGCGCGCACGACGTGGCCGGGCAGGCCGACCTCCTCGATGCCGCCGGTGACGGCCGCGATGACGTACCCGTCGTGCGCGTGGCGCGGGAAGGTGTGGCGCACGTAGTGGGCGCGCAGCAGGTCCAGTCCGGGCAGCTCCGCGTACTGCCAGTGCCGCGCCCACTCCCGGCCGCCCTCTTCCGTCCCCATGCCCCCATTCTGCGCCCCGGCGACGAGGCACGTTTCCCCAGGTCCGGGCCGTTGTCAGTGGCCGGGTGCACGATGGGGGCATGGCAGGCGCTGCGCTCGACTCGTTCTCCCCCGCGACCCGCTCGTGGTTCACGGGGGCCTTCCGTACGCCCACCACCGCGCAGGAGGGTGCCTGGCGGGCGATCGGGGAGGGGGCGGACGTCCTGGTCGTGGCTCCGACCGGCTCCGGCAAGACGCTGGCCGCGTTCCTCGCCGCCCTCGACCGGCTCGCCTCGGCCCCGCCGCCCGCGGAGCCGAAGAAGCGCTGCCGCGTGCTGTACGTATCGCCCCTGAAGGCCCTGGCCGTCGACGTGGAGCGCAATCTGCGCAGCCCGCTGACCGGGATCCGGCAGGAGTCCGTCCGGCTCGGCCTGCCCGAGCCGGACATCCGGGTCGGGATCCGTTCCGGCGACACCCCGCCCGCCGAGCGGCGGGCGCTGGCCACCCGCCCGCCGGACATCCTGATCACCACCCCCGAGTCGCTGTTCCTGATGCTGACCTCGGCGGCCCGGGACGCCCTCACCGGGATCGAGACGGTGATCCTGGACGAGGTGCACGCGGTCGCCGGGACCAAGCGCGGCGCCCACCTCGCCCTCTCCCTGGAGCGGCTGGACGAGCTGCTGCCGCGTCCGGCGCGCCGGATCGGGCTGTCGGCGACGGTCCGGCCGGTGGACGAGGTGGCCCGGTACCTCGCGCCGCGCGGCAAGGTGGAGATCGTCCAGCCGCCCTCCGACAAGGAGTTCGACCTGTCGGTGGTCGTCCCGGTGCAGGACATGGGCGAGCTGGGCGGCTCGCCCGCGACGGAGGGCAAGGAGGGCGGCGACAAGCCGTCGATCTGGCCGCATGTGGAGGAGCGGATCGCGGACCTGGTGCAGGCCCACCGCTCGACGATCGTGTTCGCCAACTCCCGCCGCCTCGCCGAGCGGCTGTGCAACCGGCTCAACGAGATCGCGTACGAGCGCGCCCTGGGCGAGCGGCTGCCGGAGGGTTCGCCCCCGGCCGAGATCATGGCCCAGTCGGGCGCCGCCCTGGGCGCCCCGCCCCTGCTGGCCCGCGCGCACCACGGCTCGGTCTCCAAGGAACAGCGAGCGATCGTGGAGGAGGACCTGAAGGCGGGCCGGCTGCCGGCGGTGGTCGCCACCTCCAGCCTGGAGCTGGGCATCGACATGGGCGCGGTGGACCTGGTGGTGCAGGTGGAGTCACCGCCGTCGGTGGCGTCCGGGCTCCAGCGGGTGGGCCGGGCCGGCCACCAGGTGGGCGCGGTCTCCACCGGGGTGGTCTTCCCCAAGTACCGCGGCGACCTGGTGCAGGCGGCCGTGGTCACCGAGCGGATGCGCACGGGCGCGATCGAGTCCCTCCGCGTCCCCTCGAACCCCCTCGACGTCCTGGCGCAGCAGCTGGTCGCGATGGTCGCGATGGACACCTGGCAGCTGGACGACCTCCTCGCCCTGGTCCGGCGGGCGGCGCCGTTCGCCGGGCTGCCGGAGTCGGCGTTCACCGCGGTGCTGGACATGCTGGCGGGCCGCTATCCGTCGGACGCGTTCGCCGAGCTGAGGCCGCGCGTGGTCTGGGACCGGGTGGCGGGGACGATCACCGGGCGGCCGGGGGCCCAGCGCCTCGCGGTGACCTCCGGCGGCACCATCCCGGACCGCGGTCTCTTCGGCGTCTTCCTGGCCGGCTCGGACCCGAAGAAGGGCGGCGGGCGGGTCGGCGAGCTCGACGAGGAGATGGTCTACGAGTCCCGCGTCGGGGACGTCTTCACCCTGGGCACCACCTCATGGCGGATCGAGGACATCACCCGCGACCGCGTCCTGGTCACCCCGGCCCCCGGAGTGCCGGGCCGGCTGCCGTTCTGGAAGGGCGACCAGCTCGGCCGCCCGCTCGAACTGGGCCGTGCGGTCGGCGCGTTCCTGCGCGAGCTCGGCGCCCTGGGCGACGAGGACGCCCGGCTGCGGCTGCTGGCGGCCGGTCTGGACGCCTGGGCCGCCGAGAACGTGCTGGCGTACCTCGCCGAGCAGCGCGAGGCCTGCGGTCACGTCCCCGACGACCGGACCATCGTGGTGGAGCGCTTCCGCGACGAGCTGGGCGACTGGCGGGTCGTGGTGCACTCCCCCTTCGGCGCGCAGGTGCACGCCCCGTGGGCGCTGGCGCTGGGCGCCCGCCTCGCCGAGAAGTACGGCATGGACGCGCAGGTGATGCACGCCGACGACGGCATCGTGCTCCGCCTCCCGGACGCGGACCTGCTGTCCATGGACCTGCTCGACCACGACCCCGCGGCTCCGCAGCCCTTCGAGTTCGACGACGAGCAGGCCCCGCTGGGTGCGGCCGACGTCGCCTTCGACCACAGCGACATCAACCAGATCGTCACCGACCAGGTCGGCGGCTCCGCGCTCTTCGCCTCCCGCTTCCGCGAGTGCGCGGCCCGCGCCCTGCTGCTGCCGCGGCGCAGCCCGGGCAAGCGCACCCCGCTGTGGCAGCAGCGCCAGCGCGCGTCCCAACTGCTCCAGGTGGCCTCGGAGTTCGGTTCCTTCCCGATCGTGCTGGAGGCGGTACGGGAATGCCTCCAGGACGTCTTCGACGTGCCCGGTCTGACCGAGCTGATGGGGGACATCGAGGCGCGCCGCGTGCGCCTGGTGGAGGTCACCACCCCGGAGCCCTCCCCCTTCGCCCGCTCCCTCCTCTTCGGGTACGTCGCCCAGTTCCTCTACGAGGGCGACTCGCCGCTCGCCGAGCGCAGGGCGGCCGCGCTGTCGCTGGACTCCCGGCTGCTGGCCGAGCTGCTCGGCCAGGCGGAGCTGCGCGAGCTCCTCGACGCGCAGGTGCTGGAGGACCTGGAGCGGGAACTGCAGTGGCTCACCGAGGACCGGCGGGCCAAGGATCCCGAGTCGGTGGCCGACCTGCTGCGCGTGCTGGGCCCGCTGACGCAGGACCAGCTGACCGAGCGCGGGGCGGAGCCGGCCTGGGCCGAGGAGCTCGCCGCGGCCCGCCGCGCCATCCGGGTCAGGATCGGCGGCGCGGAGCACTGGGCGGCGATCGAGGACGCGGGCCGACTGCGGGACGCGCTGGGCACGGCGCTGCCCGTCGGAGTCCCGGAGGCGTTCACCGAGCCGGTCAAGGACCCGCTGGGGGACCTGCTGGCCCGGTACGCCCGCACCCACGGGCCGTTCACCACGGCCGCCGTCGCCGCCCGCTTCGGCCTGGGCACGGCGGTGACCGAGGGCGCCCTGCACCGGCTCGCCGCGGCCGGCCGGGTGGTCCAGGGCGAGTTCCACCCGGCGGGCATCGGCCAGGAATGGTGCGACGCCACGGTGCTGCGCCGGCTCCGCCGCCGCTCCCTCGCCGCGCTCCGCCAGGAGCTGGAGCCCGTGCCGCCGACCTCGCTGGCCACGTTCCTGCCCCAGTGGCAGCACCTCGGCGGAGCGCTGCGGGGCCTCGACGGGCTGGCCCGGGCGGTCGAGCAACTCCAGGGCGCGCCGGTGCCGGCCTCGGCGCTGGAGCGCCTGATCCTCCCGTCCCGGGTGGCCGGCTACTCCCCCGGCCTCCTGGACGAGCTGACCACGGCCGGAGAGGTGGTCTGGGCGGGCGCCGGAGCCCTCCCGGGCAAGGACGGCTGGATCTCCCTGTACCTGGCGGACGCGGCCCCGATGCTCCTGCCCCCGCCGCACCCGCTGGATCCGAGCCCGCTCCACCAGGCGGTGCTGGCCTCCCTGAGCGGCGGGTACGGCCTGTTCTTCCGCCAGATCGCGCAGGCGATCCGCGCCGATTTCCCCGAGGTCTCCGACCTCGCCCTCTCCGAGGCGGTGTGGGACCTGGCCTGGTCGGGCCGGCTCACCAACGACACCCTGGCCCCGCTGCGCTCGCTGCTCGGCTCGGGCCGCACGGCGGGTTCCACGGCCCACCGGGCCCGGCGCACGGTCCCCCGCGGCCGGTACGGCACGCTCAGCGCGACCGTGTCCCGTACGGGCCCGCCCACCGTCTCCGGGCGCTGGTCGCTGCTGCCGCCCCAGGCCCCCGACCCGACCCACCGGGCGCACGCGCTGGCCCGCACCCTGCTGGACCGGCACGGCGTGGTCACGCGGGGCGCGGTGGCCGCGGAGGGCGTCGAGGGCGGCTTCAGCGCGGTCTACCGGGTCCTCTCGGCCTTCGAGGACAGCGGCCAGGCCCGTCGGGGCTATGTGGTCGAGGGGCTGGGCGCGGCGCAGTTCGCGATGGACGGCGCGGTGGACCGCCTCCGGGCCGCGGAGCGGACGCCGCCCCCGCTGGCGGCGGTGGTCCTGGCGGCCGCCGACCCGGCGAACGCGTACGGTGCGGCCCTGCCGTGGCCCGAGCCGCCGGCCGGGGCCACCCACAAACCGGGCCGCAAGGCGGGCTCCCTGGTCGTTCTGGTGGACGGCGAGCTCATCCTGTACCTGGAGCGCGGCGGCAAGACCCTGCTGGCCTGGCCGCCGCCGGATGACCCCCGCCTCGCGGCGGCCACGGCAGCCCTGGTCGCCGCCTCCCGGGCGGGGACCCTCCCGGCCCTGACGGTGGAACGGATCAACGCCGAGGCCGCCCTGACCTCTCCCCTGGGCCGGGCCTTGGAGGCGGCCGGTTTCCACGCCACGCCGAGGGGTTTGCGCTTGCGTTCCTGAGGGCTGCAAATCGGCGCCGACTGTTCCGCTCACGTCCTGGACATGTCACAGAACCGTTGTGGGCCGCCCCCTGGGCTGGCACAGGCGCTTACTCGTCCCTTATCAAGATGATCACAGGCATTGCAGTGGCGATGCACAGTCATGGGGGAGTAGAAGAGTGAGCACCATCAGCATGCGTACCACCACCCTCGGCGCGGTCGTTCTGGCGGTCGCCGGCACCCTGGCCCTGACGGGATGCAAGAACGGCAACGAGGAGCTCGCCCCGGCGCAGCCGAGCGGTTCCGCCTCGACGGGAGCCCCGTCCTCCGCGCCCGGCGGCCCGTCCGCCTCGGCCAGCCCCAGCGCCGCCGACCCCGCCGCGGGCGGCAGCGAGGCCCCCGCGGGGGCGAATGGCACAGCGAAGTCGGGCCAGACCTTCAAGATCGGCGAGGCGGCAGAGATCCCGTTCAGCTACGGAAGCAACAAGGGCGGCCAGATCGCCCTCACGGTCACCGCGATCGAGCAGGGCGACCCCGCCGACCTGGACGCGCTCAAGCTCGGCGACAAGGTGAAGGGGATGATCCCGTACTACATCCGCTACTCGGTGAAGAACACCGGCACCACGGACCTGTCCTTCTCGTCCGTGACCCAGGTCAAGGGCCTGCTCGGGGACGGTACGGAGGCACAGCGCGTGTCGGTCATAGGCAAGTTCGAGAAGTGCCCGAACGAGCCGCTGCCGAAGGGGTTCGTCAACGGCAAGACGCAGACCACCTGCGCGCTGGCCCTCGCCCCGTCGGCCCAGACGAAGGTCGCCGCCGCCGAGTACTGGGGCAACCCCTACGGCTACCCGAACAAGGGCCTCGTCTGGAAGTGACGAGCGGCCCCACAGGCCCCTCCGGCCCCTCCCGACCCCTCCGGCCCGTCCCGGCCCGTCTGACCCCCTCCTGATCCACCAAGAGAGCCCCTGCGGCCGCACCCCGCCGCAGGGGCTCTCGCAGGGGCCCACGCGCCCACACGGGCCGCGGGCGGGTGAGAATGGCCCCATGCCCGAAGGCGACAGCATCCGGCGCGCGGCGACCCGTCTCCACGCCGCGCTGGCAGGCCGCGAACTCACCCGCAGCGACCTCCGCGTCCCCCGCTTCGCCACGGCCGATCTCACCGGCCGCCTCACCCTCGACGTCACCCCCCGCGGCAAACACCTCCTCACCCGCTTCGAGGGCGGCCTCACGCTGCACAGCCACCTCCGCATGGACGGCGCCTGGCACGTCTTCGCCACCGGCGAGAAGTGGCGCGGCGGCCCCGACTACGAGATCCGGGCCGTCCTCGGCACCGACGGGCACACCGCCGTCGGCTACCGCCTCCCCGTCCTGGAGCTGATCCGCACCGCCGAAGAGGACCGGGTCGTGGGCCACCTCGGCCCCGATCTCCTCGGCCCCGACTGGGATCCCGCGCGAGCCGCCGCCAACCTGCTCGCCGCCCCCGAGCGCCCCCTCGGCGAGGCCCTGCTCGACCAGCGCAACCTCGCCGGGATCGGCAACATCTACAAGGCCGAGCTCTGCTTCCTGGCGGGGGTCAGCCCGTGGACACCGGTCGGCGCGATCCCCGAGGCGACCCTGCCCCGCCTGGCCTCCGCCGCCCACCGGCTGCTGTCCGCGAACATCGGCGCGCGGCCGGGTCCCCGCAACACCACCGGTCTGCACCGCCGCGGCCAGGACCTCTTCGTCTACGGCCGCGCCCGCCGCCCGTGCCTGCGCTGCGGCACCCCCGTCCGCGAGGCCCCTCAGGACGACCGCCCCACCTACTGGTGCCCCCGCTGCCAGCCGGGGCCCACGCCGTAGGCGGTGTCCAGGCGACGGGACGCCCTGGTTGACGGTCCGTCAGATCCGGTCGTACCGTCCCGGCATGCCCACACCCACAGCCTCGTACGACCTCACCGGCCGCACCGCCCTGGTCACCGGCGCCGCCAGCGGCATCGGCCGCGCCACCGCCGTCCTCCTCGCCGAGGCGGGCGCGCACGTCCACTGCGCGGACCGTGACGAACAGGGCCTCGCCGAGACGGCCGCCCTCATCGCCAAGGCCGGAGGCGCGGCCACCGTCCATCCCCTCGACGTCACCGACCGGGCCGCGCTCCGGGCCGCCGTGACCGCGGCGGGCCCGCTCGACATCACGGCCGCCATCGCCGGAGTGATGCACACCAGCAGCGTCCTGGAGACGACCGACGAGGACCTCGACCGGGTCCTGGACATCAACTTCAAGGGGGTGCTGCGCACCTGCCAGGAGGCCACCCGCAGCATGATCGCGGGGGGCCGCCGCGGCTCCGTCGTCACCATGGCCTCCGGGGCCGTGGACGCCGCCCAGCCCGGCCTGCTCTGTTACAGCGCCGCCAAGGCCGCCGTGGTCCAGCTGACCAAGACCCTCGCCACCGAGGCCGGCCCGCACGGCATACGCGTCAACGCCGTCGCTCCCGGCTGGATCCGCACCCCGATGACCGGCCGCCACAGCCCCGAGGTCCAGGAGCAGACCGAGGCGGCGATGGTCCGCATGTCCCCCCTGCGGCGGGTCGGCGAGCCCGAGGACATCGCCCAGGCGGTGCTCTACCTGGCCTCGGACGCCTCGTCGTTCATGACGGGTCAGATCCTTCGCCCGAACGGCGGAGTGTCGATGCCCTGGTAGCCCCTGCACCGTCCGCTCCCCCGGTGGCGCCGCCGCGGGCGCCGGCATCCGCCGACCGCCGGGCCTTGCGCGCCGGGCTCGGTACACAGTGCACCGGCAGCAGCCCCAGCCCCCAGCCGCCCACCGCCACCGCGCCCTCCACCGCCCCGGACTCCTCGGGCGCCAGCACGAGCCGCAGCACGGCCCACCACCACAGCACCCCCACCGTCAGCGCGAGGGCCCATGCCGCAGGTATGCGCGGTGACCGCCGCACGGCTGCCTCCCTGGGGGTCCCCCCAGACGGAGCCTGAGGGCCGGGACCCGGACTGCCCCATCCTCCCGCACCGCCCCCGGCGCCGCACCCAGAACGGCCGGGAGCCCCGGCCGGTGCTTCAGGCACCGGCCGGGGCTCCGACCACGCTCACACGCTCACGTGCTCGCTCACGCGGCTACGACATTCACCGCTTCCGCAGGCGCCTTGATGGTCACCCGCTCCGGTCCACCCGTGACCGAGGCCATGGAGACCGAATTGAGCATCGGGCGGACCGGTACGCTCACCGGTTCGCTTGCCGCGGCCGACTGTGCCAGCTCGGCCAGCGACAGTTCGTCACTGACTTCGCGCATCAACTCGGACATCCGTACGTCCAACGCGTCGCAGATCGCGGAGAGCAGCTCGGAGGATGCCTCCTTCTGCCCCCGCTCCACCTCGGAGAGATAGCCGAGCGAAACTCGGGCCGACGAGGAGACTTCGCGCAGAGTACGGCCCTGGCGCTGGCGCTGCCGACGCAGCACGTCACCCAGCAGGCGACGGAGCAGAATCATCGGTGGCTCCCTCCTCTGACCGTGTAGCCGCATCCTTCACGCCCCACCGTACCGCCTCGCGCCGCGGCCGTGCGGGGAGCGATGTCGTGTTCACTCAGGGCTGCAAACATCAAATCCCCCCGTTCTGTTCCGTATCCTGCCTCCGCGCATTCTCACGGAGTTGGCCTGAGAGAAGCTCGAGCACTGTGCGTGCACTCTCCCTACGAATTTCCGCACGGGAGCCGTTCAACCTCAGCCGGACCGTTTTCCTGCCCCCCGGGCCGTCCACCGCGACGTAAACCGTGCCCACCGGTTGCCCGTCCTGCGGCTGCGGACCGGCCACCCCGGTGGTCGCAATTCCCCACGAAGCACCCATCACCCGCCGCACCCCGGCCGCCATCTCCGCCGCGACCTGCGCGTTCACCGCGCCTTCCGCCGCGAGCAGCTCCGCGTCCACCCCGAGGACCCGGTGCTTGATCTCCGTGGCGTAGGCCGTGACGGATCCGCGGAAGGACTGCGAGGCGCCGGGGACCGCGGTGAGCTCGGCGGCCACCATGCCGCCGGTCAGCGATTCCGCCACGGCGAGCGTCTGGTCACTTTCCGTGAGCAGTCGCAGGGCCTCCGCGGCCAGGTCGAACACGTGGTCCACCGATCCGCCCGTGCCGGCCTGGCCGGACGTCCGCGCTCCGCCTCCGGTCACCGGCAGGAATCCCCCGTCCCGAAGGTCACCGCGCGGCCCGCTCCGCCGCGAGCCCCTGGCGGCGCAGGACGACCGCCTGCCGGATGTAGTCCAAACCGGTGACGACGGTCAGCACGACGGCGATCGCCATCACCCAGAAGCGCAAGGTCGCCAGCGCCCCGGTCAGCGCGAGGACGTACATGCCCACCGCCGTGCCCTGGGCCAGGGTCTTGAGCTTGCCGCCGCGACTGGCCGGAATCACTCCGTAGCGGATGACCCAGAAGCGCAGCAGCGTGATCCCGAGCTCCCGCCCGAGGATGACCCCGGTCACCCACCAGGGAAGGTCACCGAGCCAGGAGAGGCAGATCAGCGCCGACCCCATGATCGCCTTGTCGGCGATGGGGTCGGCGATCTTGCCGAAGTCCGTGACCAGGTTGTACGTGCGGGCCAGGTGCCCGTCGAAGATGTCCGTGATCATGGCGACGGCGAACGCCGCCCAGGCCCAGGCGCGCCAGGCCGGGTCGTAGCCGCCCTCGGCGAGCAGCAGGAAGACGAATCCCGGCACCAGGACGAGCCGGACCATCGTCAGGATGTTGGCGATGTTCCACAGGCTGGCCTGATCGACCGCCGCGGCCCCCAGCTTCGCGCCGGGTACGGGCCGGCGATCGGTCCCGCCCGCCGCAGATGCCGGGACTCCGGTCATCCGGCCGCCTCCTCAAGATCCACGCCCAGGGGCTCCGCCACCAGGTCCACACCGAGGGTGCCGACCACCTTGGCCGTGACGATACGCCCGGGCACCAGGCCCGTGCTGTCCGTGAAGACGACCTGGCCGTCGGTTTCGGGGGCCTGGTGGGCGGCGCGGCCGTAGGCACCGTCGCCGTCCTCGTCGACGGTCTCCACGGACTCGACGAGTACCTCCAGGGTCTCTCCGATGCGCTCCTCGGCGCGCTGCGAGGTGAGCTCCTCGGCGAGCCGCTGCATGTGCGCGAGCCGCTCGGCGATGGTGTCCTCGTCCAGCTTGTGGTCGTAGCCGACGGCCTCGGTGCCGTCCTCGTCGGAGTAGCCGAAGATGCCGATGGCGTCGAGCCGCGCGTGGGTGAGGAAACGCTCCAGCTCGGCGAAGTCCGACTCCTTCTCGCCGGGGAAGCCGACGATGAAGTTGGACCGCACACCGGCCTGCGGGGCCTTGCTGCGGATGGTGTCCAGCAGCTCCAGGAAGCGGTCGGTGTCACCGAAGCGGCGCATGGCGCGCAGCACGTCGGGGGCCGAGTGCTGGAAGGACAGGTCGAAGTACGGCACGACCTTGGGGGTCGAGGTGAGGACGTCGATCAGGCCCGGCCGCATCTCGGCGGGCTGCAGGTAGCTCACGCGCACGCGCTCGATGCCGTCCACCGCGGCCAGCTCGGGCAGCAGGCTCTCCAGCAGCCGGATGTCGCCGAGGTCCTTGCCGTACGAGGTGTTGTTCTCGGAGACCAGCATGACCTCCTTGACGCCCTGCTCGGCGAGCCAGCGGGTCTCGCCGAGCACATCGCTGGGGCGGCGGGAGATGAAGGAGCCGCGGAAGGACGGGATGGCGCAGAAGGAGCAGCGGCGGTCGCAGCCGGAGGCCAGCTTGACCGAGGCCACGGGGCTGTTGCCCAGGCGTCGGCGCAGGGGTGCGCGCGGCCCGGAGGCGGGCGCGAGTCCGGTAGGCAGGTCGGCGGGGGCCTCGGCCGGCTCCTGGGCGTGGCCGGGAAGGGCCACGTCGGCGCTCTGCCGCTCCGCGGGGCTGATCGGCAGCAGCTTGCGGCGGTCGCGCGGGGTGTGGGCCTCCACGCTGCCACCGTTCAGGATGGTCTGGAGGCGGTTGGAGATGTCGGCGTAGTCGTCGAAACCGAGGACTCCGTCGGCTTCCGGAAGGGCTTCGGCGAGCTCCTTGCCGTAGCGCTCGGCCATGCAGCCGACGGCGACGACCGCCTGGGTCTTGCCGTGATCCTTGAGATCGTTGGCTTCCAGGAGGGCGTCTACGGAGTCCTTCTTGGCGGCTTCGACGAAGCCGCAGGTGTTGACGACGGCTACGTCCGCATCGGCGGCGTCCTCGACGAGCTCCCAGCCATCCGCCGCCAGGCGGCCTGCGAGCTCCTCCGAGTCCACCTCGTTACGGGCGCAGCCAAGAGTGACAAGGGCGACGGTACGGCGTTCGGGCATGGACTCAAGACTACTTCGTCCCGGCGTCGGCCCCAGCCGCAAGTCCCCGTACAGCAAGATCCCCGGGGTGCGGCGCAGCACCCCGGGGATCCGGAATTCCCTGTTCCGCCCGTGGGCGGCCTCTGCTCAGCCCGCCTGGGGCTGATCGTGAAGAGGGTCCGCCTTGGTGTATGTGAGACGTTCCACCTGACCCGGCTGGAAGTCGTCCTTGATCTCCTTGCCGTTCACGAAGAGCTTCACGGCCCCGGCGTCGCCGAGCACGAGGTCGACGGACTCCTTGTCGGTGAAGGTCTTGGACTGCCCCTGCGTGAGGGTGCCGTCGAAGAGCAGCCGGCCGGTGGAGTCCTTCGCGGAGATCCAGCTCTCGCCGGTGTCGGCCGTCAGGACGACCGTGACGAGGTCCTTGGGCGCGGCGGCGATCGCACTGTCCGAGGGCTCCGGCTTGGGCGCGACCGGGGTCTGCTGGGGCTGCGCGGCCGGCTTGCCCCCGGTCTGCTGGGGTGCTGCCGGCTTCGGGGCGGCGGAACCTTCCGCCACCGGTCGCTTGTCCTTCGCGTCGCCGCCGCTGAAGGCGGTGAAGCCCACGAAGCCGATCACGGCGACGATGGCGGCGACCATGGCCGCGGTCCAGTTGGGCCGCTGCCGTTCGGGACGGATGCGCTCGGCATCGAACATCGGCGCGGCGGGCGTGGGAGCCGGCCGGCCGCCGTGGGCCGCGTCGTAGCTCTCGACCAGGGGGACCGGGTCGAGGTGGACGGCGCGGGCGAGCGTACGGATGTGACCGCGGGCGTACACGTCGCCGCCGCACCGCGTGAAGTCGTCCTCTTCGATCGCGTGCACGATCGGGATGCGCACGCGGGTGAGGGAACTGACCTCGTCGACGGTGAGCCCGGCGGCGATGCGGGCCTTCTTGAGGGCGGTCCCGATGGACGGGGTCTCGACGGGTCGTTCGACGATGCGGTCCTCGGACCGGTCGTCGGTCGAAGGCCGCTCTTCTTCGGGGGAGTTGGCGTTGCCGATGGACACGTGGGCGCCTTTCGAGCGTGTAGCCACCTGCTGGATGTCCAGTCTAGGGGGGTGACGAAAGGGTGGAGCAACCGGAGGGTGCACTTCATACGCCATACGAATGGCGAAGGGAGGTCCGCTCCGGCGTGGCGGACCGACGCCGTACGCGGGGTCGTGCGCGGTGCCACTACCTCCCTTCAACTGGACGTGGGCCCAAGGGAAACGGTTGCTCGCGATTTGATTACGGATGGGCCTCGCCGCGGATGACGGCGAGCACGTCGTCCAGCTCGTCGGCCTTCAGCAGGACGTCGCGCGCCTTCGAACCCTCGCTCGGGCCGACGATCCCCCGCGATTCCATGAGGTCCATCAGCCGCCCGGCCTTGGCGAAGCCCACCCGCAGCTTGCGCTGGAGCATCGAGGTGGAGCCGAACTGCGTGGTGACCACGAGCTCCGCCGCCTGGCACAGCAGGTCCAGGTCGTCGCCGATGTCCTCGTCGATCTCCTTCTTCTGCTTCTGCCCGACGGTGACGTCCTCCCGGAAGACGGGCGCCATCTGGTCCTTGCAGTGCTGGACGATCCCGGCGATCTCGTCCTCGGTGACGAAGGCCCCCTGGAGGCGGACCGGCTTGTTCGCCCCCATCGGCAGGAACAGCCCGTCGCCCTTGCCGATGAGCTTCTCGGCGCCCGGCTGGTCGAGGATGACCCGGCTGTCGGCGAGCGAGGAGGTGGCGAAGGCCAGGCGCGAGGGCACGTTCGCCTTGATCAGGCCGGTGACCACGTCCACCGAGGGCCGCTGGGTGGCGAGCACCAGGTGGATGCCGGCCGCGCGGGCCAGCTGGGTGATCCGGACGATCGAGTCCTCGACGTCGCGCGGGGCCACCATCATCAGGTCGGCGAGCTCGTCGACGATCACGAGCAGGTACGGGTACGGGCTGAGCTCCCGCTCGCTGCCCGGCGGCAGTTTGATCTTGCCGTCCCGGATGGCCTGGTTGAAGTCGTCGATGTGCCGGTAGCCGAAGGCGGCCAGGTCGTCGTAGCGCAGGTCCATCTCGCGTACGACCCACTGCAGCGCCTCGGCGGCCCGCTTGGGGTTGGTGATGATCGGCGTGATGAGGTGCGGGATGCCCTCGTACGCCGTCAGCTCCACCCGCTTGGGGTCGACGAGCACCATCCGCACGTCCTCCGGGGTCGCCCGGACCATCACGGAGGTGATCAGGCAGTTGATGCAGGAGGACTTTCCGGAGCCGGTGGCGCCGGCGACCAGCACGTGCGGCATCTTGGCGAGGTTGGCCATGACGTAGCCGCCCTCGACGTCCTTGCCGAGCGCGACCAGCATCGGGTGGTCGTCCTCGGCCGCGTCCGCGAGCCGCAGCACGTCACCCAGGTTGACCATCTCGCGGTCGGTGTTCGGGATCTCGATGCCGACCGCCGACTTGCCCGGGATCGGGCTGATGATCCGCACGTCGGGCGAGGCCACGGCGTAGGCGATGTTCTTGGTCAGGGCGGTGATCCGCTCGACCTTGACCGCGGCGCCCAGCGTGACCTCGTACCGGGTGACCGTCGGCCCCCGGGTGAAACCGGTGACGTCCGCGTCGACCTTGAACTCGGTGAACACGTTGCGCAGCGAGGCGACGACCGCGTCGTTCGCGGCGCTGCGGGTCTTGCCGGGCCCGCCCTTCTCCAGCAGGTCCAGCGAGGGCAGGGCGTACGTGATGTCCCCGCGCAGCTGGAGCTGCTCGGCGCGCGGCGGCAGCGCCTGGGCCTGCGGCGGGGCCTTGGTGAGGTCCGGCACCGACAGGGTCCCGGAGGCCGCGGCGGTGGTGGCGTGCGGCTGCTCGGCGGCGGGCTCGGGAGCGGGCACGGGCTCGGGGGCGGGGGCGGTCGGGGCCTCGGGGGCGACGGGTGCCGCGGGGCGCGCCCCGCGGGCGGTCGGCACGGGCGCGGTGATCTCCGCGCCCTCCCGCTCACCGGAGATGCCGTGCGTGAGGTCGGCGACGAGCGGGGAGGGCGGCAGGCCGCCGTAGACCACCCCGTCCAGTGCGGCGGCGGCCGCCGCGGCCACGTCGACGGCGTCCATCTCCCGGTCCATGGCCGGCCGGACGGAGCTCCTGCGCGGCCGGCGCCGCCGGGCGAGCGCCTCCTCCTCGGCGGCGTCCGCCGGGTCGTCGGAGCCGCCGGCGGACGCGCCCGTACGGGCCCGCCACTGCTCCGCATCGTGCCGGTCCCGGCGCCCGGCGACGCCCTCGGCCTCCCCGTACCCCTCGTCGTAGGCGTTGGGGGCGATGATCCCGAGCCGGATGCCGAGCCTGCGCAGCCGCTGCGGGATCGCGTTGACCGGGGTCGCGGTGACCACGAGCAGCCCGAAGATCGTGAGCAGCACCAGCATGGGCACGGCCAGCGGCGCGCCCATCGTGAAGATCAGCGGCTTGGAGGCGGCCCAGCCGACGAGCCCGCCCGCGTTCTGCATCGCGGTGGTGCCCTCGTCGCGGCCGGGCGCCCCGCAGGCGATGTGGACCAGGCCCAGGACCCCGATGACGAGGGCGGAGAGCCCGATGCCGATGCGGCCGTTGGCGTCCGTCTGCTCGGGGTGGCGGATGAAACGTACCGCCATGACGCCGAGCAGCACCGGCACGAGCAGGTCCAGTCGCCCGAAGGCTCCGGTGACCAGCATGGTCACCAGATCCCCGACCGGACCGCTCAGGTTCGACCAGGTACCGGCGGCCACGATCAGCGCGAGGGCGAGCAGCAGCAGCGCGACGCCGTCCTTGCGGTGGGCGGGGTCGAGGTTCCTGGCCCCCTGGCCGATCCCGCGGAAGACGGCGCCGACCGCGTGCGCGCAGCCGAGCCACACCGCGCGCACCAGCCGCACCACGCCCCCCGTCGGGGACGGCGCGGGCTTGGCCGCGGCCCTCTTGGCCGGGGCGCGCTTCGTGGCCGCTGCCTTCTTCGCCGGGGGCTTGCGCCCGGGGGCCGCCTTCTTGGCCGGCGCCGTCGTACGGCCGGTGCGGCCCTTCGCGGTGCCCGCGGTGCTCTGGGAACCCTTGCCGGACGTACTTGAGGCCATGGGCCCGAGGTTACCGGTGCGCGCGCCGGTGGACACGCGTGCCCACCCCTTCACCCGTTCGTGTCGTCGGCTCCGCGGGTGCTGTGACGCACCGCCAGAGCCGACGCCCGCGCGGTCAGTTCTGCGACGGCAGGGCCGCGGCCCCTCCGGCGGTCCCGGGCTCCAGCGCGTCGAGCGCCCGCCGCAGCCCCGTGAGCTTGCGCTCCAGGTGGGCGGCGGTCGCCACCACGCCCGCGTCGGCCGAGTCCTCGCCGAGCTGCTTGGTCAGCGCCTCGGCCTGCTCCTCGACCGCCGCGAGCCGCGCGGAGAGCTCGGCCAGCAGACCGGCCGTCTCCTTGCTGGCGTCCACGCCGTTGGAGCTGCTGCCGCCCTCCAGCTGGAGGCGCAGCAGGGCCGCCTGCTCGCGCAGTTGGCAGTTCTTCGTGTACAGCTCCACGAAGACCGAGACCTTGGCCCTCAGCACCCACGGGTCGAAGGGCTTCGAGATGTAGTCGACCGCACCCGCCGCGTAACCGCGGAAGGTGTGGTGCGGACCGTGGTTGATCGCGGTGAGGAAGATGATCGGGATGTCCCGGGTCCGCTCGCGCCGTTTGATGTGCGCGGCCGTCTCGAATCCGTCCATCCCCGGCATCTGGACATCCAGCAGGATGACCGCGAAATCGTCCGTCAGCAGCGCCTTGAGCGCTTCCTCCCCCGACGACGCCCGGACCAGTGTCTGATCGAGCGCGGAGAGGATGGCCTCCAGCGCCAGCAGATTCTCCGGCCGGTCGTCGACCAGGAGGATCTTGGCCTTCTGCACCATGCCCTGTCCTCCTCGCCCCGGCATGGGGCCTCCCCGGCTCCGGGCTCCGGCCTGTGCGCCGGGCCCCGCCCCAGAGGACGGCATCCTTGCGCCGTCCGTCCTTGTGCCGGTCATCGTAGCCCCAGTCCCGAGATCGCCACACCCTGTCACCAGGATGTCACTGTGCACGAAGCAGAAACGTGGTGGGAGAGCGAAAGGTTCCCCGTCCACCGGGATCCCACACCGCCCCGGCCCCAGTGAGTCGGCCCTTTGGTAGGCACCGCGCTCCCGGCGGTCACTTGCCCCGCATCCACTGTTCCATCACCGACAGAAGGTAGTCGGGGTCGACCGGCTTGGTGACGTAGTCGGAAGCACCGGAGTCGATCGCCTTCTCCCGATCGCCCTTCATCGCCTTCGCCGTCAGCGCGATGATCGGCAGGCCCGCGAACTGCGGCATCCGCCGGATCGCCGAGGTCGTGGCGTATCCGTCCATCTCGGGCATCATGATGTCCATCAGTACGACCGTCACATCATCGTGCTGCTCCAGGACTTCGATGCCCTCCCGCCCGTTCTCCGCGTAGAGCACGGACAGTCCGTGCTGCTCCAGCACGCTCGTGAGCGCGAAGACGTTGCGTACGTCGTCGTCCACGATGAGCACCTTCTCGCCGTGGAAGTCGTACGTCCGGGGCACCACCGGAAGTTCGTCCTCCGCGCTGCCCCAGCCGTCCTCGGCCGGCACCGCGTTCGGCTGCCCCGGCACCGCCGTACGCGGCTCCAGGTCGCTCAGCGCCTTGCGCCGCCGCCGGAACAGCGCGGCCCCGCCGTTCTGGCCCGGCTCGGCGGCCGGCAGCGCGGGACGCGCCGGCTGGGGCGGCTGGGCCGGCCCCGACGGTACGGCCGCGGGCCCGGGCGGGGCCGACGGCAGTCCCGGCCGCGCCCCGTCCAGGGACCTGCGGTACAGCTCGCCGCGGCCACCGCCGGGCGTGGGCGGCGCGTACCCCTGCGGAGGCAGCTCGCTCGGGTGCAGCGGCAGGTACAGCGTGAAGGTGGACCCGCGGCCGGGCTCGCTCGCCGCGTGGATCTCCCCGCCGAGCAGCCGGGCGATCTCCCGGCTGATGGACAGGCCCAGGCCCGTGCCGCCGTACTTGCGGCTCGTCGTCCCGTCCGCCTGCTTGAACGCCTCGAAGATCACCAGCATCTTGCTCGCCGCGATCCCGATCCCGGTGTCGGTGACCGAGAAGGCGATCAGGTCCGCGTCCGCCTCCCGCAGCGAACCGGCCTCCAGCAACTGCTCCCGGATCGCCGTCGGCACGTCGGCCCCGGCCGGCCGGATCACCAGCTCCACCGCCCCGCCGTCGGTGAACTTCACCGCGTTCGACAGCAGGTTGCGCAGCACCTGGAGGAGCCGCTGCTCGTCGGTGTGCAGGGTGGCGGGCAGCTCCGGGGAGACCCGGACCGAGAAGTCCAGGCCCTTCTCCGCCGTCAGCGGCCGGAAGGTGGCCTCCACGTAGTCCACGAGCTGCACGAGCGCGATCCGGGTCGGCGAGACGTCCATCTTCCCGGCCTCGACCTTCGACAGGTCGAGGATGTCGTTGATCAGCTGTAGCAGGTCCGAACCCGCGCCGTGGATGGTCTCGGCGAACTCCACCTGCTTCGGCGACAGGTTCTCGTCCGCGTTGTCGGCGAGCAGCTTGGCGAGGATCAGCAGCGAGTTGAGCGGGGTCCGCAGCTCGTGCGACATGTTCGCCAGGAACTCCGACTTGTAGCGCATCGAGACCGCGAGCTGCTCGGCGCGCTCCTCAAGGACCTGCCGGGCCTCCTCGATCTCGGTGTTCTTCACCTCGATGTCCCGGTTCTGCTGGGCCAGCAGCTCGGCCTTCTCCTCCAGCTCCGCGTTCGCGGCCTGCAGGGCCTTCTGCCGGTTCTCCAGCTCGTCCGAGCGCTCGCGCAGCTGCTCGGTCATCTCCTGCGACTGCTTCAGCAGCATCTCCGTCTTGGAGTTGACGCTGATGGTGTTGACGCTCGTACCGATCATCTCGGCGATCTGGCTGAGGAAGTCCTTCTGGATCTGCGTGAACGGCGTGAACGAGGCCAGCTCGATGACGCCGAGCACCTTCCCCTCGAAGAGCACCGGCAGCACGATCACGTGCGCCGGAGGCGCCTCACCCAGCCCGGAGGAGATCTTCAGATAGCCGGGCGGGGTGTTCTCGACGAGGATCGTCCGCTTCTCCTCGGCGACGGTCCCGATCAGCCCCTCCCCCGGCCGGAAGGAGATGGGCATCTGGCCGCCCGCGTACGCGTAACTCCCGCGCATCCGCAGCTCGTACGAGCCGTCCGCGCCCCCCTCCGTCCCGATCTCGGGGGTGCCACCGGCCGGCAGCGCCAGGAAGAACGCGCCGTGCTGTGCCGAGACCACCGGCGTCAGCTCGCTCATGATCAGCGAAGCCACGTCGTCGAGCTCGCGGCGACCCTGCATCAGGGCGGAGATCCGGGCGAGGTTGCCCTTGAGCCAGTCCTGCTCCTTGTTGGCCAAGGTGGTGTCGCGCAGGTTGACGATCATCGTGTTGATGTTGTCCTGGAGGACCTGGATCTCGCCCGCCGCGTCCACGTCGACCTTCAGGCTCAGGTCGCCGCGGGTCACCGCGGTGGCCACGGCAGCGATCGCGCGCACCTGCCGGGTGAGGTTCCCGGCCATCTCGTTCACGGACTCCGTCAGGTCCCGCCAGGTGCCGTCCACGTCCCGGACGCGGGCCTGACCGCCCAGGATGCCCTCGGTGCCGACCTCGCGGGCCACCCGCGTCACCTGGTCGGCGAACGAGGACAGCTGGTCCACCATCGTGTTGATGGTGGTCTTGAGCTCCAGGATCTCGCCGCGGGCGTCGATGTCGATCTTCTTGGTCATGTCGCCCTTGGCGATGGCGGTCGTGACCATGGCGATCTGCCGCACCTGACCGGTGAGGTTGGAGGCCATGAAGTTCACCGAGTCGGTGAGGTCCTTCCACGTCCCCGAGACCCCGGGCACGTGCGCCTGGCCGCCCAGGCGGCCCTCCGTACCCACCTCACGGGCCACGCGCGTCACCTCGTCGGCGAACGAGGACAGGGTCTTCACCATCGTGTTGACCGTGTCGGCGAGCTGCGCGACCTCGCCGCGCGCCTCGACCGTGACCTTCTTCGTCAGGTCGCCGTTGGCGACCGCCGCCGAGACCTGGGCGATCCCGCGCACCTGCGCCGTCAGGTTGCCGGCCATGGTGTTGACGTTGTCGCTGAGGTCCTTCCAGATGCCGGTGACCCCGCGCACCCGGGCCTGACCCCCGAGGATGCCCTCCGTACCCACCTCACGGGCCACCCGCGTCACCTGCTCGGCGAACGAGGACAGCTGGTCCACCATCGTGTTGACGGTCGTGACCAGTTCGAGGATCTCGCCCTTGGCGTCGACGGTGATCTTCTTCGAGAGGTCGCCCATGGCCACGGCCGTGGTCACCTCGGCGATGTTGCGCACCTGCGACGTCAGGTTGTTCGCCATGAAGTTGACGGACTGCGTGAGGTCCTTCCAGGTACCGGAGACCCCCTTCACCTCCGCCTGGCCGCCGAGGATGCCCTCGGTGCCCACCTCGCGCGCCACCCGCGTCACCTGCTCGGCGAAGTTCGAGAGCTGGTCGACCATCGTGTTGAGGGTGTTCTTCAGCTCCAGGATCTCGCCCCGGGCGTCCACGTCGATCTTCTGCGACAGGTCACCGCGCGCCACCGCCGTCGCGACCTGCGCGATGTTGCGCACCTGCGAGGTCAGGTTCCCGGCCATGCCGTTCACCGAGTCCGTCAGGTCACGCCACACGCCGGCCACCCCGGGCACCTGCGCCTGGCCGCCGAGGCGGCCCTCCGTACCCACGTCCCGGGCCACCCGGGTCACCTGCTCGGCGAAGGCGGAGAGCTGGTCGACCATCGTGTTGATGGTGTTCTTCAGCTCCAGGATCTCGCCCCGGGCGTCCACGTCGATCTTCTGCGACAGGTCGCCCCGCGCCACCGCCGTCGTCACCTGCGCGATCTGGCGCACCTGCGAGGTCAGGTTCCCGGCCATGAAGTTGACGGAGTCGGTGAGCTCCTTCCAGGTGCCGGAGACCCCCTCCACCCGTGCCTGGCCGCCGAGCCGGCCCTCCGTACCCACGTCCCGCGCCATCCGCGTCACCTGGTCGGCGAACGACGACAGCTGGTCCACCATCGTGTTCACGGTGTTCTTCAGCTGGAGCATCTCGCCCGAGACGTCCACGGTGACCTTCTGCGACAGGTCGCCGTTGGCCACCGCCGTCGTCACCTGCGCGATGTTGCGGACCTGCCCCGTGAGGTTGCGGAAGGCGGTGTTCACCGAGTCGGTGAGGTCCTTCCAGGTCCCCGCCGCGCCCGGCACCTGTGCCTGACCGCCCAGCTCGCCCTCGACGCCGACCTCGCGGGCCACCCGCGTCACCTCGGCACCGAAGGACTGCAGCTGGTCCACCATCGTGTTGACGGTGTTCTTCAGCTCCAGCATCTCGCCGGCCACATCGACGGTGACCTTCTGCGACAGGTCGCCGTTGGCCACCGCCGTCGTCACCGTCGCGATGTCCCGCACCTGCGTCGTGAGGTTGCGGAAGACCGTGTTCACCGAATCGGTGAGGTCCTTCCACGTCCCCGCCGCACCGGGCACCTGCGCCTGACCGCCGAGCGTTCCCTTGGCCCCGACCTCGCTGGCCACGCGCGTGACCTCGTCCGCGAACGTCCGCAGCGTCTCGGTCATCTGGTTGATCGTTTCGGCCAGCTGCGCCACCTCGCCGCGCGCGCTGACCCGCACCTTCTGCGACAGGTCGCCGTTCGCGACCGCCGTCGTCACCTGCGCGATCCCGCGCACCTGGGCCGTCAGGTTGCCGGCCATGGTGTTGACGGAGTCGGTCAGGTCCTTCCACACCCCCGCGACCCCGGGGACCTTCGCCTGGCCGCCCAGCTCGCCCTCCGTACCCACCTCACGGGCGACGCGCGTCACCTCGGAGGAGAAGGACGACAGCTGGTCCACCATCGTGTTCACGGTGTTCTTCAGCTGGAGCATCTCGCCGGCCACGTGCACCGTGACCTTGCGCGACAGATCACCCTTGGCGACCGCCGTCGTGACGAGAGCGATATCACGCACCTGAGCGGTGAGCCGGTACGCCATGGTGTTGACGGAGTCGGTCAGGTCCTTCCAGGAACCGGACATACCGCGCACCTGGGCCTGACCGCCGAGCTTGCCCTCGGTACCCACCTCCAGCGCCACCCGCGTCACCTCGTCGGTGAACGCGGACAACTGGTCGACCAGGTTGTTGACCGTGCGCCCGACCTTCAGGAACTCGCCGCGCAGCGGATGCCCCGCCCCCTCGGCGGCCTGCGTCCGCAGGTCCATCCGCTGGTCCAGATCGCCCTCGGCCACCGCCGACAGCACCCGGCCCACCTCGGACACCGGGCGGGCCAGATCGTCCACCAACTGGTTCGAGGCGTCGATCGCGGCCGCCCAGGAGCCCTCACAGGCGCCCGTTTCCAGCCGTTCGCTGAGCTTGCCCTCGCGGCCCACCATCCGCCGCACCCGGGACAGCTCCCCGGTCAGGTGGAGGTTGCGGTCGGCGACCTCGTTGTAGACGGCGGCGATCTCCGCCATCACGCCCTCGCCGGACACCGTCAGCCGCTTGCGGAAGTTCCCGTCCCGCATCGACACCAGGGCCGTGAGCAGCCGGTTCAGCGCGGCGGTATCGACCTCCGTCGTGCCACCGCGCCGGGGACGGCCGCCCTTCGGCCGCGTTCCCGTACGCCGCACCGCTGCGCCAGACTCCACCGTGTCCCTCCCGAAAGGGTCGACCGCTGTTCCGCCGGGCTTCGAGTACCACTGCCCGGCTCTTCAAGCCTGCCCAGTGTTTCACCCTGGCCGAACCAGGCCATAACACTTCGGCACCATCGCACACCCGCCGTACCCTGCGAGTGGATTCCCGGACGACGGCACCATGCCGACCGCGAAGGTAAGTAACCTGGCAACCGATGTCCAACCGCGTCGAAGGAGATTCGTGATCACGGCACGGGCGGCTGCCAGCTTCGATCCCCTCGGGCGCTCGGTCGCCGCCGCTCGCGCGTTCGTCCGCGACACCCTGCAGGGCTGGGGATTCGCGGACATCGTCGACGACGCGGTGGTGCTCACCAGCGAGCTCGTCACCAATGCCGTGGTCCACGCCGGAACCCGGGCCGAGGTCCTGTGCCTGCGCACCGAGGACGGCGTACGCGTCGAGGTCGCCGACCGCTACCCGGAGCGCGACCTCTCGCTCCGGCACCCCGACGAGCGCCCGTACGCCGATGCCGACAGCGAGAACGGCCGCGGCCTGATGCTCTGCGCCGCCCTCGCCACCCGCTGGGGCGTCGAGTACACGGCCACCCACAAACACGTGTGGTTCCGTCTCGACCTGCCAGACCGGCCGGTCGGTACCCGCTCCGCCGGCCCCGTCGTCCCGGACCGCCTGCTCCCCCTCGCCGACAGCCGGGTCCGTGTCGCCGTCCTCCAGATCGACGCGGCCGACACCATCTCGGCCTGGAACGAGGACGCCGAGCACGTCTTCGGCTACCCGGCGGAGAAGGCCCTCGGCCGCCCCCTCGCCGAACTCGCGGCCTGGCCGCAGACCCCCGGCACCGGGACCGGCATCGCCGAGGCCCTGCGCCTGTCCCGCTGGGAGGGCAGCTACGGGGTCCGCGGCTCGGACGGCCGCGTCATCCCCGTCTACGCCTCACACCTGCGCGTCCGCGACGCCCACGGCGAACCGTCCACCGTCTGCCTCCTCGTCCACGACGACGAGCGCGCACTGCTCCAGAGCCCGGTACGGGTGCCCGTCAACGACAGCGGCCACTTCACCGAGCCGCGCCCCACGGACCCCTTCGAGGTCTTCATCGGCTCGCCCGCCCCCGACGACCTCGACGGCCTCCTCCAGCGCACCGTCGAACGCGCCCGCGACCTCCTCGACGCCGACGCCGCCTTCCTGCTGCTCGCCACCGACGACGAGACCGAGCTGGAGGTCCGCGCCACCACGGGGCTGCCCTCCACCCGCCAGCGCTTCGCCCGCGTCCCCGTCGAGGCCGGCACCAACCGGTACGGCTCGGCCCGCATGCCCGCCGTCCACGACGACCTCACCGCGGTCCCCGGAGCGGTCCCGCTCCTGGAGGCCACCGGCATGCGCTCCGCGGTCACCGTCCCCCTCAAGGTGGAGGGCCGGCTCACCGGCTCCCTCGGCGTCGCCGCCGAAACCCCCGGCCGGTACTCCAACGAAGAGGCGCTGCACCTCCAGTTCGCCGCCGACCGCATCGCCCTCGCCGTCGAGTCCGCCCGTCTCGGCGAGCTGGAACGACTGCGCCGCGGCTCCCTCTCCTTCCTCGTCGAGGCCTCCGACCTGCTGGCCGGCACCCTCGACCGGGACCAGACGCTGGCGCTCATGGCCCAGATGACCGTCCCTACCCTCGCCACCTGGTGCGCCGTCTACACGATCGCCGACCAGTCCTCGGACCCGTACCTCTCCTACGTCCTCCACGAGGACGAGGAGCGCATCGACGGCCTGAAGGCCCTGCTCTCCCGGGTCAGCCCGCCCGACCCGGTCCGTGAGGCCGGCGCCCGCCCCTGGACGGAGGCGACCCTCGCGGTCGGCGGGGAGACCGTGGTCCTGCCCCTCCTCGCCCGCAACCGCGTGATCGGCATGCTCACCCTCGGCAAGCCGCGCGAGGAGCACTTCCGCCAGGAGATCCTCGAACTCGCCGAGGACCTGTCCCGCCGGGCCGCCCTCGCCCTCGACAACGCCCGCCTCTACTCCGAGCGCACGGCGATCAGCCGCTCCCTCCAGCGCAGCCTGCTGCCGCCCGGCTCGCCCGCCATCCCCGGCATGGAGGTCGAGGTCATCTACCGCGCCGCCGGCGAGGGCAACGAGGTGGGCGGCGACTTCTACGACGTCTTCCCGATCCGCGACGGCGCGTACGGCTTCGCCATCGGCGACGTCTGCGGTACGGGCCCGGAGGCGGCCGCGGTCACCGGTCTCGCCCGGCACGCGCTGCGCCTGCTGGCCCGCGAGGGCCTCGGCGGACCGGCCGTCCTCGAACGCCTCAACGCGGCCATCCTCGACGAGGGCGCCCGCAGCCGCTTCCTCACCCTCCTCTACGGGGAGCTCCACCCCCAGCCCGACGGCGGAGCCCTCATGAAGGTCGTCTGCGCGGGCCACCCGCTCCCGCTCCGCCTGCGCCCGAACGGCCAGGTCGACGCGGCCGCGGACCCGCAGCCCCTGCTGGGCGTGATCGAGGACCTGGACCTCTACGAGCAGACCCTCACCCTCGATCCCGGCGACGTCCTGCTCTGCGTCACCGACGGAGTGACCGAGCGCCGCGAGGGGACCCGCATGCTCGGCGACGACGGCCTCGCCGAGGTCCTCACCACCTGTACGGGCCTCACGGCGGGCGCGGTCGCCTCGCGCGTCCTGCGCGCCGTGGAACGCTTCGCGGCCGAGCCGGCCTCGGACGACATGGCCATCCTGGCCTTCCGCGTCCCGGAACAGCGCACGGGCGACTAGCACGCATATCGAAAATACTTTCCAGGGAGCGTGAGGCTGCTCCGCTACGGTACGAGCATGGTCAATTTCGTGCTGGTTGCAGGTGCACGGCTCGGGGCGTGGGCGTGGGACGAGGTGGCGCCGTACCTGCGTGCGGCCGGCCACGGCGTGTACCCGTTGACCCTCTCAGGCCTTGCCGACAAGCGGGGTGTCCCGGCGGGGCAAGCGACTCACGTCCAGGACATCGTTGCCGAGGTGGAGCGCCAGGGCCTGCGTGATGTGGTCCTGGTGGGTCACAGCTACTCGGGCATTCCAGTCGGTCAGGCCGCGGAGCGGATCGGGGACCGGTTGGCACGCGCGGTGTTCGTGGACTCCAATGTTCCCACTGACGGCGAGTCGTTTGTCTCCGCCTGGCCGGACGGCGGCACGGCGGTAACGGCCTCGATCGCCGAAAACGGAGGGTTCTGGCCGGTCCCGCCGGCTTCTCACTACGATGGCGAGGGTCTCACTGATGAGCAGATCGCACGCCTCGTCCGCGGCTCGACGCCTCACCCGGGCGCCACGCTGACCGAGCCCGCCGTGCTGGCGAGGCCGCTCAGCGAACTTCCCGCGACTTACATCCTGTGTGTGCTCGCGGGGGCCGAGCCCGAGGATGCCGAGCCCGACGCAGACGTAGCCGAGCTGGTGGACAGCGAGCACTGGCGGCTGATCAAGATGGACACCGGTCATTGGCCGATGTTCTCCCAGCCGCGCGAGCTGGCACGGGTTCTCCTCGATGCTGCCGTGGAGTGACGGGTCTTCCAGGCTCCGGTGATTCCTCCCGTGGAATCGATCCGGCCTAGTTCACGACGGGACCGCGGGTGGGCGGGCCGACCCAGCCGCCGTAGTCGATGTCGTTCGAGGGCTCGCCGCCGCCACCACCGTAGTCGGTGTCGCCGCCGCGGGCCGCGTCGCTCGAACCGGTCGAGCCGGTCGACCCGGAATAGGTGTCGCCGCCGCGTGCCGCGTCATTCGCCCCTGGCGACCCGGTCGACCCGGCATGGGTGTCGCCGCCGTTGGCCCCCTGGTCGCCGCCCCGACCGAGTCCGAAATCGATGTCGCCGCCGTACCCTCCCCGGGCAACGTCTCTGAGGATCTCGTAGCGGCCGAAGGGATCGTCGGCGTCGGCGGTCGCCCGCGTGGGCGCGGTGCTCGGGGCGGCGGACGCCGAGGAGCACAGGGAGACGCCGCCGGCGCCCAGGGCGATCACGATGACGAGGACGAAGCGTCGGATCCTGGCGATGGTCATGAGAGGGGTCCTTCTGCGGCTCAGGAGGTCGGTCTGTCCACTCCATTGCGCCCTGCACGGGCTCCTGGGTCACGGCACGGAAAGTCGGGGCTTGACAACGCCGGAAACACAGCCGGAAACGCAAGAAGGCCCCCGCCATATGGCGGGGGCCTTCTTTGTCGGAGCCCTTTAACGGAATCGAACCGTTGACCTTCTCCTTACCATGGAGACGCTCTACCGACTGAGCTAAAAGGGCGGGTTGTTCGGCGGCGTCCTACTCTCCCACAGGGTCCCCCCTGCAGTACCATCGGCGCTGAAAGGCTTAGCTTCCGGGTTCGGAATGTAACCGGGCGT